>DASQAT010000040.1 GCA_035635555.1 Candidatus Dormiibacterota bacterium | reverse complement strand
CCGTCGAGGGCCGACGGGAGGCTCGGAGCGACCGGGACACCGATCTCGATCGCGGCCAGCCCTCTGTCCCCCACAGCGCATCACGCGCCCTCCCTCCGAAAGCGATCTTTGTTTGGCCCGTTACTCGGACGGGCTCCTAGCCTGCTCGAATCCGGGATCGATCCTGAGCGCTTCCTCGAAATCCCTGCGCGCCTTCTTCCACCTCCCCAATTGTCCGTACGCCAGCCCCCGGTTGTTGAGCGCCCAGACGTCGGTGGGAGAGAGCAAAAGCGGCTCGAAGTAGGCGCCTAGAAGCAGGCGCAACTTGTGGCCAGCAAATTGATCTTTTCCTGTCAGGGTGTCCATATTCCGCGGACGACGCACGTTTGAGGGTGGAGCCACTGAGAAGTTGAGAAGCGACCATGTCTCTTGGACATGATCGACTGAAGAGCCTGTCCAGCCGGCCTTTAGCAGAAACGACGATCGGTGCGTTTGCCCATCGACGCAAGTGTCTACTCGCAACATGACATTAGGGTCAATTTTTCCGGTTGACGTCCGAAACATTTAAGCGTACACAAGCGGCTAAAGACATGCCTTTGCCTCCCGTGTAGTCGCCCTCGAGTCCGCGAAAGACGGGTCGCGCGTTCGCGGGTATTCCCAGTTGGTGGCGCTTGAATGCGTGGATGCTGGCCACGGTTGAGGCCCAAGGATTATTGTGAAAGTGGCTCCGAATTTTCAACACGGGGAGGAGTGGCCTACTGCTGCCTGAAGTGAGCTATGCGTACTACCGACCATGAGGTTAGAGACACCACGGTGTCCAACCACAATGGCAGGTGACGGCGGGCGGGTTGGGAACTGGGCGGCCGACGGATCGGGATGGTTTTCGGATCAGCGAGTCGCGCGCATGACCGATAGCGCTGGGGCCGACGGCGGCAATGTGAGGTCATCCACCGTGGGGGTGTAGGTGTCGTTCACGGCTCTGCAGGCGAAGATCCTCAGAGTGGTCGGCAGCGGCACTGCGGGGCCGAGCTTGCGCAGGATGCTCAGGATGTTTCGGCGGATGTCATCGACCCGATCAGTGGCAAGAGCTTCGTGAACAACCTTGCCGACATAGAGATCCTCGCCGATACTGCAAAGTCGCAGAAACCCCGAGTCTTCGCTGGAGACGTATTTCTTATCGGCGTTGCCAAGGGACTCGAGCAGATGCCGGAGCGCTCTGCTCGCTTTGAATCCGATGAAGATCGGTTCATCGACCAGGAGTTCCAGCACTAACCTTCCCCTTGGCTGCCCGACCCGTGGAAGCAGCGGCAACTTGGTGCAGGCCGTTCGTTTATGTCGCCTGTAACGTACGTGTTTACTATAGGTTGCTTGACTGCGATAAGCAAGCCAATTCTTGATCTATTCCGAGGATTCGTGGAGAGTGTCGCCTGGGGAGTACTATTTCATTGCTGATGCTCCGATCTGCGGGAATGCCGACAGAAAGTGGGATGGGGCAGAGGAGGTCAAGATTCATGTGGGGGAAGCTTCGTCAATTACCATTAACAATGCGTGTGGGAGTCTTCGCGCTGATGCTGGGAATCGTCACGGTCATTGGCTCGTATATTCTGGCGTTTCGAGGGAATCGTTTGTCCTCGGACCCAAAAGACTGGGCCGAGTTTGCGAGCTATCTGGGGGGTACACTTGGCACGCTGCTTAGTTTGTTGGCGCTCGGGGCGCTATATCTTACATACCTCCAGCAAAACATCGCCTCCAGGGAATCGGAGTTATCAGGGCTGTTTCAACAACTCTCGCAGTCAGTGCAGGGATGTCATCGAGAACTTAAAGCAGGCGGGATACTTTCTGGCCAGGCTTACTTTGAAGAGTACGGCCGAGAATTCTGGACGAATTACGTCCGTTGCTGCAACGAAGGCATGAGCGGTGACGAGGCCAACTGGATTAGCATCCGCTCTCAAACTGAATTCATCGCAACATTCATCGGCACCTCAACGACACTGACTGAGCCTGAGCGCGTGCAAGCCATGGCAAGGCTAAAAGGTCAATTGACATCTGGCATTGCAACGCTCCTGGCGGTAGACATCCACCTGAGGAAACGTGCAGAGTTAACCAAGCTCGCCGAGAAGTATGGTCTACTTCAGGCTGTCGAGGAGGGTATACGCGACTCGCTTTCCAGCGACCACCTGTACGCCGCATCGGCGTTTCATTGACCGGGTCGGGCTCTTCGTTCAGGTAGGCGCAGGGATCGTAGCGTCGTCGCCGGAAGGAGTATTTCCCACCTGTTGCGAGGGCCGGAGGCCACGAAGAGGGCACGCCGGCTCTCTGCCTGTTAACCCGCCGGTCCCCGAGTTCGAAGAGATTGTCGCTTGGTGAGCCAGACCTCGTCCCTTTCGAGAAGTCGGGGCGCTGGTTAACGGCGGCCCGTCCTCCCCACCCCTTCCTAAGGTCTCCAACCGCCCGAGGTTTAGACGGTATGGGCCACTCGTCGGATCGAAGCATCATGAAGGACGCCGGCTTCGGGTCTGTACGCCGACTGAACTCTCCACGTAGCCTGTCGCGACGGACTAAATCCGTGGGTGTCCCCTGGGCCGATTCGGCGTACATTCCTGCCCCCGGGCGCGACCCGGCACTTACGGGGTGAGGAGCGAGCCATGAGAAGGAGCAATTCAGCCGCGCAGTCGGGATTCACGGCAATGGCCAGGCGAGGCCTCCTGGCTCGGCTCGTCCCGGTCGCGCTGCTCCTGGCCTCTCCGGGAATGTCCTTGCGCGGCGCGGATGCCCCCGGTTCGGAGGCGATGCAGGCGCCCGGTTCCCCGGGGCCGAGACAGGTTTTCGAAGAGAACCGCGGCCAAGCGGGCGCTCTCAGCGCGTTCGTCTCCCGCTGCAGCGGGTTCAGCGCACGCCTCGACGCCGGCGGGATCGACATCGTCCTCCCTGGCCGCCCAGGCGACCGGGAGGCCGATGTCGTGCGCCTGGTCTTCCCCGGGGCGCGCACCTCGCCGGCCTTCGGGGGCGTGGACCCGCTCCCCCGCAGGGTGAACTACTTCGTGGGAGCGGACCCGCGGGGCTGGATCACGAGTATCCCCACCTTCGCGGGCGTCCGCTATCCGGACCTCTATCCCGGCGTGGACCTCACCGTGAGCGGCGACTACCGACGGGTCGTGCTCGACTTCGCGCTCGACTCGGGGGCAGACGGCGACTCGATCGCCCTCGGGATCGAGCGCCCAGGCTGGATCGAGGCCGGGGACACCCCGGGCAGCGCCCTGCTGGGCACCGCCGGCGGCGGAATCGGCGCCCTCCGCCTCAGCGACGTGGCGACCGACCGGCACGAGGCGGCCAGCCTCTCTCTGCGCCGAGGCCTGCTGATCCCTGATGGTGCGGCCGGTGTGGCGGGGAAGGCGCGCCGTATTCGGCTAGGCCTGGAGCGAGCGGACACCGATCGGGAGGCGCGCCCCGACTTGGATACCGACCTTGCCCGGATCGCGCTGGATGGTGAGGGGAACATGTACGTCGCCGGGCGCGCGCTGGCCGCCGGACCCGGTGATGCCGAGGCGTTCATCGCGCGGTTCGGGAGCGACGGAGCCTCAGGCTACACGACCTATTTCGGCGGCGGGGCCGAAGACGTGCCGCTGGGCCTTGCCGTTGGCGAGGACGGGGGGGTCGTCGTGGCGGGCTGGACCCGGTCCGGTGACTTCCCCCTGGCGCGGGCCGTCCAGCCAGAGCGGCGCGGCCCGGGGGACGCCTTCGTCATGAGGCTCGCGGCCGACGGGTCGCTCGTCTACTCCACCTACCTGGGCGGCGATGGAGAGGACGAAGGGCGGGCCGTGACTCTCGACGCGAGCGGCGCGGCCTGGATCGCGGGGCGGACCGGCAGGCCGGGATCCTCTGACGCCTTCGTCGCGGCGCTGCGGCCGAACGGCTCGCGGCTGCGGGGTCCGACCACGCTGGGAGCGGGCGGCGATGACTCGGCCGAGGGCATCGGTCTCGACGGCGCGGGCCGCGTGTGGGTGGCGGGCACGGGCTCGGGGGATGCCTTCGTGGCCGTCCTTCCGCGGGACGGCGAGGCGCCGATCATTTCCACCCGGCTCGGCGGCAGCGGCGACGACGCGGCCGCGGGATTCGCTATCGATCCGTCCGGGGCAGTGTTTGTCGCGGGGGACGGGTTCGTGGCGGTCGTGGCCGAGGGCACGGACGGACAGATCTCCATCGATCGCATCGATCACCTCGATGGATCGGGGCATGACCGCCTGCTGGGGATCGCAGCCGGCGGAGAGGGAACCGCCTGGGTCGCGGGCTGGACGGAAGGCATGGGGCTCGACCTGGCGCCTGGCCAGGCGCCGCTGGTCGCCCGCGTCGATAGATCCATCGGCGGCCATGGACTCGAGGTCACCCGGCAGGGTCGACCGCCCCGGGCGCCCGCCGGAGAGCCCACCCTCCCCTCCCGCCTGACCGGCATCGCTCTCGACCCCGAGGGGCGCCCCTTTGTCGCCGGGATCGAGGCCGCGGGGGGCCCGCACACCGCCTGGGTCATCGAGGCGGCGCGGTCGGGCGGCGTCATCTTCGCCGGCCCGGCTCTCGAAGGGCCCGGTCCCGCCGCCGCGGGCTGCCCCGGGACCATCGTCTTCGACAACACCGCGGGAACAGGTCTCTGGCAAACGGCCCAGAACTGGGACACCAACGTGCTCCCGGGGCCTTCCGACGACGTCTGCATCCCAGCCGGGATGACCGTCACTCTGGGCTCCGGGACGCAATCGATCGGCACCGTGTTCGTCGAGAGCGGGGCATCGCTGGCGATCTCGGGAGGCTCGCTGTCGATCGCCGCCCCCTCCCAGGTGAACGGCGGCTTCGTCTTTTCGGGCGGCACGCTCACGGGAGCGGGAGAGGTCACGATGAGCGGTGCCTTCACCTGGACCGCCGGGATCATGACCGGGACCGGGATGACCAACGCCAACGCCGGCATCACCTTCAGCGGCGCGAGCATCAAGGACATCAGCGGCGGGCGGGTGCTCGCCACCGCCGGCACAACGACCTGGACGGGCGGCCCGGTTCGCCCCGGCTCGGGTGCCGTGATCCGCAACAACGGGACGTGGGACGTCCAGGGGGACACCTCCATGATGCTTCTCGGCAGCCCGGCGCCGCGGTTCGACAACCTGGCGGGGGCCACGTTCCGGAAGTCCGCCGGTGCCGGCACGATGAGCGCCAACTTCCCGTTCAACAACGACGGCACCCTGTCGGTCCAGAGCGGGACGGTCAGCCTGACCGGCGGCGGCACCGGCGCCGGCACGTTCTCCGCCTCGCCCGGCGCGACGCTGGCGTTCAATGGCGGGACCTATTCCCTGCTCGCCGGATCGTTTCTCGACGCCACGACGGTGGTGGTCGGCAACGCCACCACACTGGACGTCTCCGGATCGTTCAACGTGTCCGGCAGCACCTCCGTCACGGGGACGGGAGTCGCGGGGCTCCTGCGTTTCAATCCCGCGGCAACGGTGACGAGCCTCGGGACGAGTGTGACGCTCGCGCTGGGGATCCTGGAGCTGAACAGCGGCGACCCGATCAATCTGACGGGACTGTCCCTGTCGGGGACCATGTCGATGCTGCGCGGCAGCGATAACGTCACGGTCTCCGACCCGATCGCCTGGACCACCGGGACCATGACCGGGACCGGGACGACGAACGCCAACGGGGGCATCGCCTTCAGCGGGGCGGGCGTCAAGGACATCGCCGGCGGGCGGGTGCTCAATACGGCCGCCACCACCACCTGGACCGGGGGCTTCGTCCGCGCCGGGGCGGGCGCTCTCATCCGCAACAGCGGCGTCTGGGACGTCCAGGGGGACAACACGATGGATCTCCTGAGCGGCGCGTCACCGTTGTTCGTCAACCTGACCGGGGGGACGTTCCGGAGGTCGGCGGGCACGGGCACCTTGAACATCAAATTGCCCTTCGAAAACGCCGGCGCCCTGTCCGTCCTGAGCGGAACGGTCAGCCTGATCGGCGGCGGCTCCGGCGACGGGACGTTCTCCGCTTCGCCCGGCGCGACGCTGGCTTTCAATGGCGTGACCTATTCCCTGCTCGCCGGATCGTTTCTCGACGCGACGACGGTGGTGGTCGGCAACGCCACCACGCTGGACGTCTCCGGATCGTTCAACGTGTCCGGCAGTACTTCCGTCACGGGGACGGGAGTCGCGGGGCTCCTGCGTTTCAATCCTGCGGCAACGGTGACGAGCCTCGGGACGAGCGTGACGCTCGCGCTCGGGATCCTGGAGCTGAACAGCGGCGACCCGATCAACCTGACGGGGCTGTCCCTCACGGCGACCGAGTCGATACTGCGCGGCAGCGATAACGTCACGGTCTCCGACCCGATCACCTGGACCGCCGGGAGCATGACCGGGACCGGGACGACTAACGCCAACGGCGGCATCGCCTTCAGCGGCGCGAGCGTCAAGGACATCACCGGCGGGCGGGTGCTCGCCACCGCCGGCACAACGACCTGGACGGGCGGCCCGGTTCGCCCCGGCTCGGGGGCCGTGATCCGCAACAGCGGCCTCTGGGACATCCAGGGGGACACCTCCATGACTCTGCTCGCCAGCCCGGCGCCACGGTTCGACAACCTGGCGGGGGGCACGTTCCAGAAGTCCGCCGGCGGCGGCACTTCGAGCAGCAACGTGGCGTTCACCAACGCAGGAAACGTCCGCGGGATGTCGGGGACGCTATCGTTCAGCGCCGGCTACACGCAGAACGCGGGCTCGACGACGGTCGCGGGCGGCGTGATCTCCTCCACGACACCGCTCGACATCCAGGGCGGGAGCGTCGGAGGCTCGGGCACCCTGGCCGCCGCGGTGACCAACGCGGGGCGCCTGGCGCCCGGGCTGTCGCCGGGCGCGGTGACGATCTCCGGGACCTACACGCAGACCGCCGCAGCATCGTACGACGTCGAGATTGGCGGGCCGGCGTCGGGGACGGACTACGACATCGCCGCCATCACGGGCGTCGCCGGCCTTGCGGGGACCTTGAACGTCACCTTGGTGAACGGCTTCAGCCCCGCGGACCTCGACACCTTCACCATCATGACCTTCCCGTCATCCGTGGGGTCGTTCGCCGCGGCCAACCTGCCTGCGCTTGGCGGCGACCTGATCTGGAAGATCCACCACGATCCGAACTCGATCGTCCTCGAGGTCCTTGCCGACCTGGATGGCGACGGAGTCCGGAACTCGACCGACTGCGCGCCGCAAGACCCGACCCTCTGGGCCGTCCCGGCCGACATCACGAGTGACGTGTTCCTGTCGGGGGGGCCGACATTCTCGTGGACTTCCCTGGCCACTCAGGCTGGACCGGCGACCACCTACGACGTGGTGCGCGGCCTCATCTCGCAGCTGCCGGTCGGAGGCGGCGCGTCGGAGACGTGCCTGACGTCCGGAAACACCGCCACCCAGGTGACGGATGCCACCACTCCGCCGTCCCGTCCGGGCTTCTACTATCTGGTGCGCGGCGTGAACGCCTGCGGCGTCGGGACCTACGGCACGACTACCTCCGGCGCGCCCCGCGTCACCGCGGCATGCCCGTGAACACATGACCTCGACCAGCAGGAACGCCAGAGTCGCAGGGTTCCTCTATCTACTACTTACAATCGCCGCCCCCATACGCCTCTTCCTCATTCCCAGCACCCTGTTCGTGCATGGGGACGCGACCACGACCGCCAGCAACATCGCCGCGCACGAGTCGCTCTTCCGTCTCGGCATCGTCAGCGATCTGTTCTCCGGGACCATCTGCATCTTTCTCGCGCTGGCTCTTTACCGGTTGCTCAAGGGAGTGGACCAAAACCTCGCTGGGCTGATGGTGATCTTGGGAGGTGTGTTCCCGGCCGCCACCGATTTTTTCATCGTGCTGAACGACGTTGCTGCCCTGATACTCGTGCGCGGCGCCGACTTCTTGTCCGTGTTCGAAAAACCTCAGCGGGACGCCTTGGCCATGCTGTTCCTTCGAATGCATGACCAGGAGATCCTTGCCGCCGAGATCTTTTGGGGGCTATGGCTTTTCCCCTTGGCGATCCTCGTGTACAGGTCGCACTTCCTGCCCCGCTTCCTGGGCGTCTGGCTGATCATCAACGGCTTCGCCTATCTGGCCCTGAGCTTCACGGGCTTACTGTTACCGCAGTACGAGGATGTGGTCTCTAACATCGTCTTCCCCGCCCAACTCGGAGAGGTTGTGTTCATGTTGTGGCTCTTGGTCATGGGCGCAAGGGTGCAGACAGTGAATGCCCGAGCTTCTTGATCGTGCTTCACCCCAACCTCGGTGACCCGTCACTACTGAACAGTCCGTCTGTGTCGAACGTGACACAGAAACGAACGCGCTCGTCGGCACAATCTATGACCGGGCAATCTAAAACCAGAACGGGCTCCTTATGGCTCTCCGCCTGTTGACCCGCCTCTCCGGCTTGACGAGGATGAGGGCCGAGCGCCACTGGTCCCAGACCCGCGCCAGGTTCACCCTGGACGTAGGCTTTCAACAGCCTGAGGTGAGGCAGGGAGTATCCCCGGGACACACCCTAGAACCAAGGAAGGAACGGGCGGATGGGATTTTCAGTACGGACAACACAGGCAGACCATCTCAACTTGAACTTCGTATGCGCTTGTGGATACACTCCGGCGACGAGTGGGAAGTGAGCCCCGAACAGACTCGGTACGCTTCATCAGAAGCGCAGGGAGAGGATGATGAGAAAACTGATAGCAATCGTCCTGCTGGCCATGGCCGGGGCGGCAACAGCCGCACCGCTTCCAGTACCCTACCTGACCGCAGGCGGGCATTGGTGCGGGGGCTCACACCCCGTAGCCTACATCACCAAGTTCAATTCAGATCGCACCATCAGCGGAGTGATCCACACCTGGACCCGGTGCGGCGGCTCGGGCCGTGGCGGTGGGTACCAAACCACCCTGTACCAGAGTAACTATTCCATGGTATGGGACTTCTTCAACAACGTCGTTGCCAATGCCTACGACGGCACGCCACTGGTCAACAATGTGGCTGTGGATGAGTTCGGCAATGTGGCCACAGCGATCAATGGGGTACCGGATCTGACGGTACAGACCATCCCGCCTGATGCATTCTCCATCCTGGTCACAGTCCCCGCCCTGGTAGGCCAGCAGGACGCCGCCGCACGCGCAGCGGTCGAGGCATTGCGTCTGGTATACGTGCCCAACTACCAATACCTCTCATCTGACGCCGCTGCCATATACCCTGCGGGGACGGTCTATTATCAGTCTATACGCGCAGGTACCACTCTCAAGCCCGGTCAGACTCTGGACGTCAGTGTCTCGCTCGGCCCGGTGCCAGAGGTGGATATTCCGAACCTGGCAGGGACGGATGTTGCCTCGGCCGAAATCCTGTTGACCTCATTGGGCTTGTACTACGATGAGCTCTATGACTACTCACCCACAGTGCCGATTGACACCGTTATATCCCAGAGCCCTGCGGCTTCACAGGAAGTGACTGTCGGGAGCACGGTGAGTATCGTGATCTCACTCGGCCCTGATCCCAATGCACTACCGCCTGCTGTCGTGCCGGACTTTGCCGGCGTCGATTACATCACGGCTATCGATGATCTCCAGCTACTTGGCTTCCAGATTGGCGCAGCAAGCGCCTTTGTCTACTCGGACACCGTACCGCTTTACTATGTGGTCTCTACCAACCCCGTTGCGGGGACCACCCTGGATGCAGGCTCTTTCGTTGATATCTTTGTATCCGCTGGCCCGTGCGATCCGACTATGACTACATGTCCATAAGAAAAGGGCGGTTGTGAGCCGCCCTACATTGATGTGCAGTGATTGGAAGGGAACGCGCTCGTCGGCGCAACCTATGCCCGGGCAATCTAAAACCAGAACGGGCTCCTTATGGCTCTCCGACTGGTCCCCGCGAGGAGACTTACGCTTGGGGAGCCAGACCTCATGCTTCTCGAAGCGGCGGGTCGCTGGTTAACAGCGGCCCATTCCTTCACCTGTCTTTCCCGAAAAACAGATCCTGCCGGCAGGCGGTTGCGGAGGGCTGATCTTAGCCCGGCGAGCAGGCAATAAGGTCCGACTTCAAACGCTCGTGGCCTCGACTCCCGGCGCCCTCTTGAAAGGTGTTGCGACATTTTCCAGCAAGGCCCCCGGAGCACGGCCTTGCAGCCGGGGGGCCTGACCGGCGCCAACTACCCGCCTTCCCTGGATGACGGAGTTCCCGCGAATCTCTTTCTTTCAATCTGCACGGTTAGCGGCTGGACATCAGAAGCAAGGTGAAGATCACCAGGTCCTGGAAGCCATGGATGAACCACGCCCAGGCGAATCCCCGCGTGTCCAGCATGCTCTTGCCCCACACGAGGCCGGCGAACCCAGCCATGACGACGCCCGTCGGTCCCGAGGGGTGGCCGAACCAGTGGCCGAGACCAAAGAGGGCCGAGGTCATCCAGAGCGCCTGGGAGGCGCCCAGCACTGGCACGAGCCGGCCGAGGAGAACGGAGCGGAACCGATACTCCTCCTGGGCTGCATTGAAAACGGAGAACGCGAGTGTCAACGGCAATCCCTGGATGGCACGCTGAAGCATGTGAATGTCCGGCTTGACGGTGGACATGAGCTGAGCCACGAGCGGGCCTGCAAGGAAGAGCGTGAGAAATGGCCCGAACCACGCCCACGAACCCGATGGGAGACGGAAAGGCATTGGGAACGATGCGCGCAGATTGCCTCGGGTGAGGAACAGCTCGCGACGCGTAAGGTCGCTGCCAACAAGGCCAAGCGTGAGAAGCAGGCACGGGATGAGCTCGAGGATTGAGTCCGCGAAGACGAACTGCCAGGTGGGGGCCCCGCTGAACCGCGCGCGCCACGCTTCAGCGCTCTCGACCTGAAGCAGTACCAGGTACCCGAGGACCAGGAGGGTGATCGATCGCAAATAGCCCCGGATCGGCTTCAAGGGAGGCAGGAAATGACCCAGCGCAAGCAGGGTTGCGCTCACGCCAAGATTGATGAAGGGGAGCCACTCGGGAGCAGGGGCATGGAGCAGGGCATCACAGATGATGGCCGCAAACGGGCTAGCCGGGAGAAGCGCCAGCCACGCGACGAGCGTCGCCAGGATGGATGGTGCGGTTCTCTCGGAGACGGGTGTCTCGAAAGAGGTCATGAGACTCCTGATCGTCGTCGTAAGAGCATGAATGATACCCTCTCTCCAAGTTTGACCATCCCGTACAGGGCCAGGGCAACTGGTAGGCTGCCAGCCGCCAAGGATCCTCCTTCTTGCGATCGACGTGGGCCGTCACGCACACCCTTCGAACCAAGCCGAGTTCGAACGTTGATCTGGGTGTGCATGCACCCACACCCCTGGTTCGAACCCATCTTGAGTTCGAACGGTTCGATCACGTGGGAAGCCAGATATCATAAAACCCGAGCCGTTCGGGTCGCCGTCTTGACGAGCTCCGGTAGCGCTCGCGGTCGGGGCTCTCGTCCTCCTAGACACTGCCGCAGTTGTGCCCGCCCAGGGTTCCGCTTCGAGCACCCTCTCGACGTGTTAACCAGGGAGGCTCGCGACAGGCCAGGGAGTGATCGCTCGGACCCCGAAACTCTCTCTCCCTCTTGCTTGGTTGTTAACCCGAAGGTGGCGCGGTTAACGAGTAGAGAGCGCAAGCCGTGCTAGGGCTCTCCGTGTTGTTAACCCCGAGGTTGCCCCGGGTTGACAGGCAGAGAAGTTAGAATCCTCCGAGCTGTTAACCGGAAGGGTTGGCTGGCGTCCGGCCAGGAGCCCCATGAAGGCCGCACTCATTGACCGCTACGGAAGCAATGACGCCGTGAGCGTGGCGGATATTGATATCCCAACCTTGGGCGCCACGGATTTGTTGGTCCGAGTACACGCCGCAAGCGTGAATCCGGTGGACATCAAGACGCGTGATGGGAAGCTGAAGACGCTGTTGAAATGCCGTTTTCCGCTGGTGCTGGGCAATGATCTCTCAGGCGTGGTTTCCGACGTGGGCTCACGGGTGACGCGCTTGAAGAAAGGCGATGCGGTCTCACTCGTGTGAGCGTCGAGCCGCATATGGACAAGATGAATGGCTGAGCAAAGCCCTGGAGTCTTCGTCCTCTCGCCCGCATATTTCCAACGACTCAGGCGCACGATCCTCTGGACTGCGGGCGCCATAACGCTTGGATCGATCGCACTGGCAAACTTAACAGGACGAAGGGCCCCAAACGAATTGGGATCGAAGATCTTCGCTTGGGTGTTCGTGATTGTCGTTGTCGGGATCACTCTATATTTGAATTACAAGAAGCAAGTTGCCCGATGGCGGACGTTCCGGGTAGCGGTCTCAAGAGATCAAGTCCTCCGAACGCAAGATGGTTCTGACGATGTGATCGCTGCGGCGTCGGCGATCACTCGGATGGTCAGAATCCCCGGACGTGGGCTGCTGATATACACGGGGCACGCCCAACCCGCAATCATCATCCCTGATACGCTCGAACAATTCGATGCCTGCTGTACTCTCATTCAGCGCTTTGGCCCGATCGACGTCCGAACACGATCAGCCCTCCCCCGCTGGCTTACGATTCCGGCCGCGCTCGCCTTCATGGGGGTCTACATCGCGTTTGAAAGATCCTCGGACCTTCGGGTCATGAGCGCATTGGGCGCTCTCATCGCCTGCGTGATGGTATTTGGGGCATGGAGGCTCTACGGTAGTCCGGACGTTGATAAGAAGGCCAAGAAGCGATTCGCCTGGATATTGCTGCTGGCGATTGTGCCAGTGGGAATGCGGATATGGTCGACTTGGAACGCGCCACGTCGCATAGACCAGGAAATCCGAGACGATCGGCTGCTCAGTCTCCTGGACAAGGCGAGGCCTGACCTGCATGAGCGGCTCCGAGACGCAATGCTCGCTGGTGAGAAGAACAGGATCGACGCACACGGCGGGGCGTACGTCAACCCCGCTGTAAGCGTCATCTCGGAAATACTCCCACAGTATCTGCCGATATGCTCCGATGAATCCGTTATCAGGTACGCGAAGGAAACTGTGACTGTCCTCGAAAGGCTGGAGGCTGATCCCTCGGATATTTGTGACCAATGGCTGCGGCCGCACGGCGTTCATGTTGACCTTCTGGGTGTCCTTGGAAAGGACGGATTGAATCCCTTGACCGACGCTATGGTAGGAGTGATGGAAAGCGCTCTCACGGCGCCGCAGGCCGCACCGGATGTGATGGAAGCCGAAACGCTACGCGCACGGGCGTTGGAGAATATGACGAAGGAGGATAGACTCGGCCGACACGAGTTGCGCCCACCGGAAGCCCCGGGAACCGACAAGAAAGCATGGTGCCATACCGTAGAGAACACCTTCAGAGCGGTTCTCGACCTGCCACAGACACAGAGCAGCCTGGTGCTCCGATACATGTTTTCACAGGCGACAAAGAAGTAGGGCTTCCTGAAGGGCCGAAGCCCGCGTGCGGGGCTATCGATCTCGGATCGAATCGAGGCGTGCACGGTGCGAGGAAGACGTCGTCACCGGCCCATAGCTCCTCATCGGAAGAGGGGTTCACGAGCCGCTGCCCTCGCGCCTCCGGAGGATGGACACCGGGACCTCCACCTGGGTAAGCTGGTCAACAAGTCATGGGTGGAAGGTGGAGGATGGGCGACATCGCATTGTCCGACCTGACCCCGATCGTCGCACCGGGCGACTTTCCAGCGAGCAGGAGGAGTGTCTACCTCAACACCGCCTCGGTCTGTCTCATGTACAGCGGCGCGGAGCGGGCGGTGGTCGAATGGACGCATGATCTCGCCGAGAACGGAACGATCCATTTCGACGAGGCTGCTGAGGAGCGGGCCTTCGCGACACTGCACGCATCGGCCGCGCGGCTGTTCAACTGCCGTCCCGAGGAGATCGCTGTCGGATCGAGCGCGACCGAGCTGCTGGCTTCCCTCGCCTGGGCCGTCGCGCCGCCTGCCGGCAGCAACATCGTCAGCACCGGTCTGGAGTTTCCGAGCACGGTCTACCCGTGGGCGCGAGTCGCGCGCCACACGGGAGCCGAAGTCAGGCTCGCCGGCATGAAGGGCGATTGTCCGCTGGCCGACGATCTGATCGGCCTGATCGATCGCGGGACCGTCGTCGTCTGCGTCTCCGACGTGATTTACAGCACCGGCCGGCGACTCGACGTGGCGGCGCTGGCTGAAGCCGCGCACCGGAACGGAGCCCTGCTCGTCATCGACGCAACGCAGTCGGCGGGCGGAATCCCGATCGACGTCGGGGCGCTCGGGGCCGACGCCCTGATCACCGCGTCCTACAAGTGGCTGTGCGGGCCGTTCGGAGTCGCCGTGATGTATCTCGCCCCCCATCTTCACGAACGTCTCGAGCCGGGGCTCGTCGGATTCCGATCCCATGAGCGGATGTGGGATCTGCGCGCCGATCGACTGAAACTTCCCCCGAACGCCCACCGTTTCGAGTTCAGCACCATGGCCTACGGGTGCGCGCCGGGCCTCGCCAGCTCGATCGATTACCTGCTCCAGCTGGACGTCGGGCGGATCTTCTCCAGGAACAAGAGGCTCGCCGACCTCCTGATCGAGGGGTTGCGCGAAAGGAAGGCCGAAATCCTGTCGCCCACCGACGACGGTGCGCGCTCCTCGATCGTCGCAACCCGGTTCGCCGGCACGGACGTGCGGATCCTGGCCGAGCGTCTCAACGAAGCCCGGATCGTCGTGTCGGCGCGCAGGAACGTCCTGAGATTCTCCCCGCATCTTTACAACGACGCGGATGACATCCAGCAGGCGCTCACGGCGATCGATCGCTGCCTGACCTGACGGCGATGACCTGAGCCACGCCCTGCTTCTTCCAGGGTGGCCCGGCGAAGCCGTCCTCCGGCTTCAGGTGCTCGAACTCCTCCCCCTTGTCACGATATTTCTTGATGACCTCCTGGATCTTGGAAGCGTCCTCCTTGACCCAATTCAAGCCCTCGTCCGTGGTGGTGAGGGTGCGAGCGACCTCGAAGTGGGTGCGCGCCTTCATCGCTCCCATGTGGATAGCCACCTGGACGACATAGACTCTGTCGGGGGTGACGTCCGCTTCCAGGAAACCGGCGTTCGCCGCCTCCACGACGAATTCGTGCTTGCCTGGATCGACTTCAACCGGGACGTAAGGCTTGCTCATGATCAGAGCGAACCCCATGGTCTGGGTCCGCACGAAGTAGATCAGGGCCTTCCCGGGCGCAGGCCGTCGCGCATCGTCCATCGGCCTGTCATCGTGGACGGTGAACTTGTCGGATGCCGCAGCTGGGAAGGCAAGGGCCACGGCGAACAGGGCGATGAAAAGTCGGCGCATGAACCCCCTCCTCGTTTGCCAGCGATTCTAGCCTGCTCCGGCAGCAAGTGTGTGGCGATTTCCTCCTGGAATGCGCGTCACCCAGACTGTCAAGAGAGGTCTTTCCTTCAGCGGCGAAGGATTTTCTGCCCCGCGGGCTCTTACACGTAACAAGAGGGGGGGGAACGGTGACGGGAGCGGTCTGCGGCGACACGATGAACACCGCCTGGATTCGACTGGGTTGTGTTGCTCTCCTTGTCGCGCTCGTGCGTGGTGACACCTTCGCCCAGGTTGACGTCGAGCCGCGTACGATCCTGACAGCGCAATCGAGCACGTCCGTCTTGCACGGCGAGGAATGGCCGGGCGGATTCGGCGCCTTCTGGTTCAACCGGAATCACCTCCCCTGGGAGCATACCGCGCTGCGTCTCGTCTACGCCGGCATCTACGCGGATGCCGAGCTGAGCTATTTCGCGGGCGGGAATCCCAACACCACACTCGGCCTCGGAATCGGCGGCGGGGCATTTCTCGACGGAGTCGATCCCTACACGAGCGGCGAGCGGCTGTCGCACCAGCAGTTCTACGGCGACTCGGTCAACGCGCGTGTGTTTGTCAACCAGACGATCCCGGGCTCATCGCCGCTGCCGATCAACATCCGCGCCACGTACACGGTCAGCGGCACCTCCTTCCGCAACGCCAGCGACACTCTTCGCTTCACCCGTCCTCACGACTTCCGCACTCAGCAGCTCATGGCCGAGTTCCGCATCGGCGGCATCGAGCCCGGTCTCACATCAACTCGCGGCGTCGAGCTGTATCTCGAGGCCGACACCAACGAACGCACCGGATTCCATCCCTTCGGACCGAACGGCGTCACATTCCCAGCGTGGACTCGAAGCGATCGCCTCTCCGCCTCGCTTGGAGGAAGAATCCCGGCCGGCCGGACCTTGATCGTCGTGGGCGTCCACGGAGGGCTCGGCAGACATATCGACGAGCTGAGCGCCTGGAAACTGGGCGGCAACATGCTCGGCATCGATCCCTTCTCCTACACGCTTCACGGCTACTACACACGCGAGCTGCTCGCCGAGAGCTTCGTCCTCGCGAATCTTGACTTCGCATTCCCGATCGCTTCGGCGCATCAACTGACCGGGCACCTCTATGGCGATTACGCGACGCTGAGGCAGCTCGACGCGGCGACCGGCGAAACCATCGGCTGGCACCGCTTCCCCGGGATCGGCGCCGGGGTCGGCTTCAAGACTTTGTGGGGCGCGGATTGCATTATCGGCTACGGCTACGGGATCGACGCCGTCAGGGATGGCCGCCGGGGCGGCCATGAAGTCGGCTTCGCCTTCGAAAAGAGCTTCTGAAGCCTCGTGTGCAGCCCCGCGAGGCTGCCGGCGATCTGCCATCGGGTGAAACCACGACTTCAAGTGCGACACCTCGGACACGCGGAGCCCTCGTCCGGCGTCGCGATCACGATGTTTTGCTTTCGGGGCCCGCGTCCCCGGACACAGGTTTCATATTGCCCGTTCGTCGCTCTCGTGGTAAATAAGGGCGGTGCTCGTTTCTCTCACCCTGTCACCTGGAGGAGAACGACCATGCGAAAGATTGTCGCCCTCCTGTTCCTCTCGAGCCTGTCCTGCTTGCTCATCGTCCCTTACGCCAGCGCCTCCTGCGAAACCCCGACGTTCGTCGGGCACGCGCGCGGTTCCTATTTCCTCTGCGCCGATTCGACGCCGGTGGCTGCCCTGGCGTATCAATTGAGCGACCCTCTCGGGACGAACACGGGTCCTTTGGACATCGCCTGCGAAGCGAAGGACGGTGTCGTGTGCCTCAACGAGGCCGGAAGCCTTGGAGACGGGCAGACGACGATCCAGACCGACTGGTCCGACCCACAGGCCCACGGCTGCCCGGTTCAGCCGGACGGACCCCGGCGTCTCGTCATCGTCGTCCAGGGGAACGACGGCAACGGTCTTCTCGTCTCCCTGAGCGGAGCCGCGCCGGAATTCGGATATGGCGTGGAAGCCGCGCAGAAATATGACCCCGCGGCGCCGAACCTCGTGCAGCCGCTGCCCTGCGGCACAGGCGCCGGAAAGCCGGAAATCCTGGCACAGTCCTCCAACGGGAACGCGCTCAACCTGACGCTGCATTTCCGAACGCCCGTGGTCTACAGCGACTGTGATCCGGATTCGCTCGGGGTGCTGAGCGGCTCCAACAGCTGCAACGACCAGTTCGCGCCCTCGACGGCCGTCGGCCGCATCCTGGCGCGTGTGGGACCCTGCACGACGGCCCCCGACCTGCGCGACAGCCAGTGGTTCGACACCGGCGTCCTGCCCGACGCCTCCGGCGACGCGCGCCTCACGATCGTCGCACCGGCGGCCGATCTTTGCCTGTACGTGGGCAGCACGACGATCATCAACGGGTCGGATAGCGGCGCCGTGACCGGTTTCGCGTTCTTCCAGGGCATCTCCTGCGTCGACGCCGATCACGACGGTGTGTCGACCTGCCAGGGAGACTGCGACGACGCCGACCCGGCGCGCTTTCCCGGGAACCCCGAGATTTGCGACGGCCTCGACAACGACTGCAACGGCTTGGTCGACGACGACGCCAACGGTCTCGATACGGACGGCGACGGCGTGCCGAACGCCTGCGACAACTGTCCCACGATTCCGAACCCCGGGCAGGATCCGTCCGCCTGCGATCAGCGGATCGAGCCGATCACGATCAGCTTCGCGAATCCGTTGGGCGCCGGCTCCGGGACAGTCACGTGGAGCACGACGCACGAGGTCGACGTCTCCGCCTTCAACATTGCGATCTTCGACGCTCAGGGAAACAGGAGTCAGGAGAATGCTGGCCCGATCCAGTGCGAGGAGTGCATCACGGGATTGCCCCACACCTACAACTTCCCCGTCTTGAAGCACAAGAGCGGCAAGAACGTCTTCATCGAGCTGATCCGGCGCAATGGAGTCGTCGAGCTCTGGGGACCGGCCACGAAGCAATAGCGATCGCCGCGGCCGGGCCCCGCTGCTCGCCCGGAGTTCGGACTCTAACGTCGTGCCGTCCCGTGCCGACGGTTCAGTGGTGGCTCGATTGGGGCGTGCTCAGGCTCGGGGCCGCGGGCTTGCCACTGGTCCGCTCGCAACGTCCCCGGGCTTCGGCGACCTCGCGCGAGGCCGGATTTGTCCACTCGAGCGGACACGACACTCCGTCAGGCAGGCTTCTCACTTCATCAGATCATCGCCCTTCAGGGCGAAGGACAGGTCTTCCGTCTTCGCGAGACAGCTCGTGTCCAGCCTCGCGAGGGTGCCGGCGAGCATGAAGGATTCGATCATCCCGTTGACGCACGGATCCGTATCGTTGTGTCCGCGCTGCGACAGGACGAGCCGGCGTGCGTGGGCCAGCGATTGCGCCACTCGCTCCCCGTAGCGCGGCGGGGTCACGTGATCGAGGGCGCCGTTCATGACCAGGACGGGCACATCAGATTTGACCGGGATCCAGAAGTCCGGCGGCAGCCAGCCTCGGATCCACTCCCGGCAGGCGCTGACGTCCCGCCCGACGCGAAGACCACCCATGAACGTGTCCGCCGTCGCCGCCGGCAGCGCGCCCGGGTCGAACTGCGGGATGATTTCGCTGCAGACGATCGAAAGATAGATACCCTTCGGAATCCCGCTCTCTCCCCTTACGGCGACTCTCTCGGCGAGAGGCTGATAGTCACCTTGATGAGCAAGATGGACGAGCAGGGGAAAATCGTGGATGCGGGAAGCGGAGTACAACGCTCTGAAGACATAGTAGCGCAGGATCTCGTCGTCGACGGTGACTTCCATCTCCTGGCCGGTCTCCGGGTTTTTCACCTTGACCGTGACGGACTTCCCGGCGAGGCGCTTCAGGAGCGAGTTGAATTCGTTTTCGAGCTCCGGGAAGGCTTCGTGACAGCCCGGCTGCCGGGCGCAGGCGGCGAAGACCTGCTCGAGCGCCTGCTGTGACGAGCGGGGCACTTCGAGCCACATCGGCACGTCGAGGGGAATGACGCCCTGCAAGGCGACGGTCCGGACGCGATCCGGATGCTGGCGCAGGTAGACCATCGCCGCCGTCGTTCCGTACGACACGCCGAACAGGTTGAGGCGCGGATACCCGAGCGCTCCCCTGACCTCGTCCAGGTCATCCATCGCGATCGGCGTCGTGTAATAGCGCAGGTCGGCCTTCTGCTCCAGCTCCTTCCGGCACCGGCGAACCGCCGCCAGGAAGCGGCCCTCGTCGCGATACTCCGCGCTCGCGGGATCCGTGGTCAGATCGCACTCCAGCGGGTTGGACCCTCCGGTCCCCCGCTGGTCGACCAGAAGGATGTCGCGCTGACGTCGCAGATTGGAGTACGACTCGCCCAGGAAGCCCGCATAGCTGGTGGCCGGTGCGACTCCCCCGCCGGCGAGGAAGACCAGGGGATCCGCTGCGACTCTCGGACCCTTCGCCGGAAGAACGACGATGTTGAGCCCAATCTTTCTTCCCTTGCGGGCGGCACGGTTCTCATAGACCTCGTACCGGCCGCAGAGGACCTCCTCGTCCACACCCGGCACATGGCATGGCTTGAGCTTCTTCGAGCCGGCCGCAAGCTCACCCAGACTGAGGGGGAGCAGAAGGAGCGCCGCGAGAACTCTGCGTCTCGTTTTCATCGCCGGTTATACGACAACGGATCCGGGAAGGTTGCAACGATCCGGTCGGTCAGAACCCGGCGGCTGTCATCCGAGGCGGACGGCAACCGTACTGTGCAGCCGACAGTCAACTCTGGAGGCTCGTTGCGCGAAGTCCGCGAGCTGCGAGCGCCTCACGCCGCTTCGCGTCGCGGCAAATTCCGTTCGAGCAACGGTTTGTGTCGCACGGGGTCGAGAGCGCGCGGGTCCTCGAGTCGAGATTGATCGACTCCTCCGCCATAGAGTCGCGAGTGGCATGAATCCTGCTGCCGGCTCAGTCTAAAACACCTTATGGCGGGGACCACCCCGCAGGAGGCGTCATGAAGCACACGAGGAGTTTGTTGGTGACCGCGGCGATCGCCGCGACGGTCGTCTTCGGAGCGACCGGCTGCTCTAGACCGGGGCCGGGCTCGGCCAAGACTTCCGATGAGCTCTTGGGCCAGCTGCAGGAAGATCGGAGCGAAATCGACAAGACCTCGGACACCATGATGAAGCGTATCGAGGTCTTCAATTCCTCCCGCAAGCCCGGCGAGCGGACGCTCCAGTTCAGCGAGATCTTCACGCAGGATCTGAATCCCGAGCAGCGTGACGTGCTCAACGCGCTCGTGGAGCAGGAAAAGGACATTTCCTACAAGACGCTCCTGCAGAAGATCATCGCGGACCGTGACAGCATCCGGGAGCTGCAGGAGAAGGTGGCGCACCTCGAGCAGGCCCTGCCCGATAAATTCGTGATGGCGAAGCGCGGCGACAGGCACCAGGACCTGGCGATGGCCTATCTGACCGGCGAGGCCAATCTGGACGCCACTAAGGCCAAGGCCCTGCTAAGCCAGGTCGACCAGACGGACGAGCTTCTGGCAGGCAACAAGGTGTGGTTCTTCTACGATCCACAGCAGGACTCCTTCCGCACGTATGTGACCCAGGGGGATGCCGGCCAGACACCGGTCCGCGTTCGCCGGGCGCGCCAGCGCCAGCTCGTCAAGGAGCGGGACGCCTACAAGAGCGAGCGCGATGCCGCCCAGTCGGAAGCCGCGGCGCTCGAGCAAGCCAGGTCTCAGCTCGAGAGCGACATGGCTACCCGGGAGAACAGCCTGTTCTACCACGCCGCCAACGCTCAGAATCTCAAGGACGAGGGAGTGTTGAGCCCGGTTCTGAAGCGTCTGCGCGACGTGAAGGGGGTCACCTTCAACGAGTCGCTGGATCTGAGGGCGCAGACCAGCATCGACCTCGTGCCGCAGAACTTCGGCCTCGAACAGATTCGCATGGTCCGTCTGTTGCCGCCGGTCTACCAGGAAGGCAGGGACTTTTCCATCGAAACCTCCGAGGACCACGGCAGCGCCCGCGTAGTGATTCTCGACCCGGATGTCTTCAAGGGCAAGGAGGTCGTGCTCGCGATCGGCGGCTAGGCCGACAGACCCGGATCCCCCTCGACGATCCGCTGCTCGAGCCGCGGGCGCTCGTCCCTGGTCCACAGCGGCGCCCGATGAACGACTCGATACCGCAGCGGGCCGCCGTCGGCCCGCTCGGTACGTTCGAGCGGGCGCGGAATGCACACGAATTCGCTCTCGATGGCATCGCTCGCGACCCTGACCGTGGCGTAGCCGTGGCCGCCGATATCGACGAAGGAAAGGTGGGGCGCGAGATCGGGATTCGAGAGCCTTCGCGCCTTCTCCGCGTCGCCGGTTTTTCCGTACTCGACGCAGGTGCGCACGCCGTGCCGCAATAACAGGTTGATGGCGGCCTGAGGTTTTCCCCCATCCGGGCGGTCGGCCAGAAACAACGGACGCAACGGATGGTCCTTCGGGAAGCGGTGCTCGAGCGCCTCGACCAGACCCGGCGCCGAGATCGAGCCCGTGATGAAAGCGACACCCACCGGCTCGAATTTCGCCGGCGGTAGGGCCTTCGCCGCGAATCCGGCCCAGAAGCTGTGACGATCGCCGGCGACGGTCGCGAATCCCGTGATGCCCGCGTCTCGGACGAGATCGTAGATCTCCGCTCGCTCCACATACGCGCCGCTGTGATCGCCGCCGCCGAAGCCGGCGTAGCCCGCTCCGGGCCACGGCGTCGTGAGCCCGGCGGGGAGATTCTGCGGGTCGGCGCGCCAGTCGAGAGTGCCGAGAGAGTTGGCCCAGATTTTCCACGTCGCCTTCGACGTGCGCAGGCGATCCAGGAACCAGGCCTTCTGCTCGGCGCCGAGAATCGTCTGCGGCGGATCCTCCTTGCGGAAGTTCGGCACCTCGGCCGCCCCGAAGCGAATCGTCGCCGGGGGATGGCCCCCCGCGTAGTTGCGTCCGGCGTCGAGGATCTCCTGGGCCTCCTGCGGCATGAAGTTGGGGAAATCCTCGCTCGACAAGGCCGCGGCCTCGGGACGATCGGTCGGCTCCTCCGATCGGTAGCTGTGCTGGTCGGTGATGATCAGGTCCACGTTGCGGCCCCAGCGCAGGGCACGATAGCCCGTGAGGCTGGCGATTGCGGCGAGATTGTTCGGCTCCTGCCCGAGGCCCTGCGCATCGAAGCGCGTGATCGGCGTATCGACGACGTGCGGCGGATCGAAGCGCTCGAGCCCCTTGCCGGTCGATCTCTTGATGCGTGCCGGCTGGTATTCGAACCACGCCTGATTCGCCGCCACCTTGCGCGTCTGCGCCGGGCGCGTCTTGCCGCCGAGCTTCAGCAGCGACTGCCATCCGAGCCAGGAGAACTCGTGGTTGTCCCACATCGCGACGAACGGCCAGCGGGCACGCGCGTCCTGGAGATCGGGATCGTGCAGGTAGGCCCGATACACGGCCCGATAGTCGTCGACTGTCGTCGGAACGTGGAAATCGGCGACCTTCTCCCCGTTCGCGTACCGCACGATATCGCGAAGACGACGATCGTACATCCCCTGCGGCCGATCCTCCGGGTACCAGACAATCTCGTAGATGAAGTCACCCAGATGGAGGACAAAGGAGAGGCGCTCCGCAACCGGCGCACGTTCGTCCTCGTAGATCATGCGGCGGTACGCGTGCTGGGCGCCCTGATTGACGTTCTGGCAGCTCACGAACGCGAAGCGCACCGGGCGCGGGTCATCGGCGCCGGGGGCGGTGATCGTGCGTCCGACACGGCTCCCCGCTCCAGAATCGTCCGTGAAGCGATACCAGTACTCGCGAGCCGGTTTCAATCCACCGGCGAGCACGCGGCATGTCCAGTCCGACGCTGCGCTGACCCTGGCGCGCGCCGTCGCGACGATGCGCTCGAAGCCCGCGTCCTCGGAGACTTCGAGCCTCAGGCCGGCCTCGGTCGAGCCATCGCTCCTGGGATAGCGCGTCCACAGCAGCACGTTGTCGGACTGCGGGTCTCCGGATGCGACCCCTTCCGGGAACAGGTCGCGCCGCTCGCGCCACTGCACGCGCGATGGCCTGGCGTGAGCGCTGCCCCAGGCCAGCGATGCGCCGAGCGCCGCGGCGGCCACGAGGAATTCCCGCCGGCTGATCTCGTCCATAGGAGCACAGGATACCCCTTGACAGGACCCTCCGGCGGGCGTAAGTGGAAAACACACCGCCCACAGCGTGCCGATGCAATCGTGCCTCGGTCGCCCACATGGCGCAGGAGGACGAACATCATGAACATCAGAGTAGGGACGAGCATAGCCCTCGCGCTGTTCGTTGGCGTCGTTCCCGGCGGGGCGACGACCGGATCTCCCCCGGCCGCGGGGCCGCAGGTACCCGTCGAGCCGAATGTGGTCCTCAGCGGCAGCTACTCTTGTTACTACACGGTCACGTCGTATTACACCGGCCCGTTCGTGGATCCGAGCCCACCCCCCCAGACATTCGCCGAGACCACGGACAGCCTCACGCTGGGCACCACGGGAGGCAGCATCCCGGCAGACTCGAGGGCCCCGGGCATCGGCGGTATCGGCCCAGGCTTCGGAGGCGTTCCAACCGTAAGAGGCTCTATCCCCATCGCAGCGCCCGTGCCCGCATTCAGCACCGGGCACTCGTTCAACGAGGGGTCAATCGAAGACTGTGTCCGCTTCGCCCTGGCGATGTCGGCCGCAGCCAAGGGTCTCGGATGCACCACATCCGACGTCCGGCGCCGGCAGCCGCCGCAGACGATAGGCGGCAACAGCGCCAGCGCCTCTTTCAACTTCGTCTGCGAAGGGCCGCAGGCGGACATCGTCCACGACGTGGGGGAGCTGAGCCGGGCGGTCCTGGCGCTCAAGCTGCAGTCGGTGTAGTTGTCATACGGAATCCACGTCCGGGCGGACTCGGGGTTCGCCCGCGAGGTGATGGAGATCGCCCCTGCGAGCCCTATTGCGTCGAGGGGCTCTAGAACCCATCTTGAAACAGCCTGATGCAGGGGCCGATTTAGGGGAGGATCGTCATGGCCGCCGTCTCCGCTCGCACGCTTCTGCCGTTCGCGCTGCTCGCCGCGGTCTGCACTGCGGTCCACGCCCAGGCCCCTGCGACCGCTCCCTCCGGCGCGACCCCGGCCTGGACGATCAAGATGAAGGGGGACATCCGCTGGCAGCAGGTCACGCCGGCCGGGGCGCTTCTCGTCTCGACGGACGCCGGGCTCGCGGCCGTGGATATCGAGCGCGGCCAGATCGCCTGGGTGAAGCCCGAGCTCGGAGGATTGCCGGCCGACGGCGTGAAGATGATCGAGGGGTCGCTCCTCATGGAGGCGGAGCGTCCAGGGCTGACGCTCGTCTTCGACCCGGTGACCGGGTCGGTCGTGTTCGATTCCCGACGCCTGGACCTCGCGCAGGTCGTCACCCGCCGTGTGCTGCCCCAGAGCGGCACACTGCTCGTCCACGGGCGGCGCGCCGGGGGGCCGCCGGTCGTGGCGCTGTACGATCTCTCGTCCGGCACGCAACGCTGGGCGAGCGAGTCGCTCTTCCCGCAGAACGAGCCCAGGCGGGGCGGGCTGGCGGGGATGATGCAGGGTCTCGTGCGCTCCGCGTCGGAAGGGACCGCGCTGGAGGTCCTGCAGGCGGGGCCGGGTGTGATCGTCGTGCACACGTTGACCGGCCTGCGGGCGCTCGACGCGCGCACCGGCGCGGTGCGCTGGTCCGCCGTGCTGCCCACCGCCCGCGCCGGCAACCCCGCGCGACACGTGCGCCTCTACCCGTCGCTCGACAAAGCCGATCGCCTGTACGTGAGCTTCGACGACCGCCTCATGGCCTACGCCCTCGCGGACGGTCGGGCGCTCTGGGCCAAGCCGGCGACGGTGGAGGGGTGGGTGCACGACATCGTGCAGCATCCGAACGGGATCGTCATCCTCCCGGAATCGCCCCCGGCGGGCGAGGCGACGGGCAACGTGCGCATCGTGAACGGTGTCGTGCAGACGGGGCTGAACGTCGCGCGCTATTCGGATGGAACGACGATCGCCGCCAAGCCGCTGCGCATGCGCGGCACCGTCATGGACGCGATGATCGCCGATGGCTCCGTGGTCCTCGCGGTGGATGCCGAGTCGCGCACGTTCGTGAACGTGCTGGACGTGGCCACGGCCACGCTGCGTCTGAAAAAGGACGTGAAGATCAAGGGCCGTCTCGACTATGCGGAGCTCACGCCGGCGGGTCTGCTCTACATCTCGCGCCCCGACGCGGCGACGAACGCCGAAGTGAATATGATCGACCTCGCGAGCGGCGAGCCCCGCTTCGAGGACGCAATCGAGAGCGGCAGGCCGTTGAGCTCGGGCGACTACAAGGCCGCGCGGTACTCCCTGCATCATGTCGTCGAGGGGCGGACGCTCTACGTGTTCGCCAACCGTGACCATCGGCTGTACGCCATCGATCGCGACGCCGGCACCTTCAAGCCGCTCGGCGACGAAATCAAGATGCAGGGGGGCGAGGACCCGACCGACATGGAGATCCGGCCCTCGGGGCTCATCCTCATCGCGCCGCAGAACCTCGTTGTGGTGGCACGGGATGGGCGGGTGAAGAGTCAGGTTTACTACCCGGCGCCGCAGCTTCCGGGGTTGCTGCGGGCGCTTTACAGGATCGACGCCGTGCGCGCGGGATTGTACGGCGCCGCCGCCTCCGCGTACGGCGATGCCTTTGCCCAGACGTCGCGGACCGCCACGGATCCGACAGCGCGACGCATCACCGGAGAGCTGGCGACGGCCTACACGCAGGGCGGCGCTCAGCTCACCGGCTATTCGCGGCAGGCGGCGGCGCTCGCTTCGAAGCGCTTCCGCGCATCCCTCACCGTCCCGGGATCGGTCTTCATGCTGACGCGCGCCCCCGAGGGGAAGGGCAACATCCTCCTCGAGATCGCCAAGGACAGCGCGCAGCCGCGGGCGCGCGTGGATCTGGGCAAGGAGCGCGAGCCGGTGTACGCCGTCGACGACGTCGCCGGCATGCTGTTCCTGCAAACCGCGCCCGGAACGCTGGTCGGCTACCGGCTCTGACCGCGAGCGGGCCCTTTATGGACACCCCGCGGCTACGCAGGTCCCGCTGGAGTTCGTGCAGATCGTGGGCGTCAGGACCTTGGCGCACACGATGTTGTGTCGTGAGCCTCCCGCGCAGTCTTTGAACGCACAGCCGCCTCTCGCCAGCGCCGGAGTCGCAAAAGCATCCGATAGAGCAGACAGATAGGGTGTGGTCCGGGGGTCGCCCGGACCCAGGACCGGCGCCAGCAGGCCCACGACGACCACGATGACGACCAGGGGGATTGCCACTCGAAGCAGTCTCCGCATCGGCTGACCTCCCGTGGAGGTGTCATGGCTTCCCATCCGTGGTATACGAGTAGAGGGGCAGGTATGTATGACGACACGAGTCTGGACAGTTTTGTTTCTGCTGATCGCCGCCGTCTTGTATTGCGGGGCCATGAACCGGCTCTCGCTGACCGATCCGGATGAAGTCTTCTACTCTCAGACCGCGAAGGAGATGATGCGGCAGAACAGCTATGTGACGCCGCTCATCTTCGGCCACCCGCAGTATGAAAAACCGCCGCTGTTCTACTGGTTGCTCATCGCGGCGTTCAAGATCGCCGGCGTCACCCGCGCGGCGGCGCGTTTCGTCCCGTCCCTCTGCGGACTGCTGGGCGTTGTCGCGACCTTTCTTTTCTGCCGCCGTGTGTTCGATTCAGAGATCGCGTGGCTTGCGGGGACCCTGCTGGCCACATCCTCGCTCTATCTGGTCATGTCCGAGGCGGTCCTGACCGACATCACCCTGTCGCTCATGATGACGGTGGCCTTCTATGGTTTTTACCTGTGGACCGTGGAGCGGCGGGACCTGTACCTGTATGTCTTCGGGGTGGCCGCTGCCCTCGCCGTCCTCACCAAGGGCCCTGTCGCGATCGTCATCCTTCTCCCGACTACCGTGATTTATCTTCTTCTTCTCAGGGAGTTCACGCTCCTTCGGCGCTATCTCATCCATCCCTGGGTGCTGTTGTTCGGCGTCGTATGCGCACCGTGGTATGCGGATATCCTGGCAAGAGATGGCAGGGCGTTTTTCGCCGAATTCATCGTCCACGACAACATCGACCGCATCTTTCACCCCGAGCACCAGAATTTCGACCACTGGTGGTTTTATCCCGCCACTGTTGCCGTCGGCCTGTTTCCCTGGACGTTCGAGCTGACGGTGCTGGGCCGAGGCTGGGCGAGGTACAAGAGGGAACACCTTTTCTTCCTGCTTTGGTTTGCGTCGACGTTCACGGTCTTCGAGATCGCGCGCTCGAAGCTGGCGAGCTATATCCTGCCCCTGATCCCGGCGCTCGTGATACCGCTCGCGATGTCCTTGGGTCATGTGAAGCTGCGCTCGAGCTCGAAGACTGTGCTCAGCGTCATGCAGCTCCTCTCCGGGTTCGCCCTGGTCGTGCTGCCCTGCCTGGTGACCCGGGAATACCGGGATGTCGCGACCACGGGGGCCGTGAACGGCATCAGGTTCTTTGGCGGGATCTTGATCGCCGGCTCGGTCCTGCTGTGGCGAGGGAGGATCAAGGAGGCGATCATGACGAAGGCGTGCGGAGTCGTGGTCCTGGTCGTTTTGCTTGGCTCAGGGATGACCGCGGCGCTCGACCGGTCGGTTGCGGACGCTTTTGTCGGAGAGATCGTGGGCCAGGAACATTATGGAGACCAGGCGATCGTGACGGACAGGAGTTATGCGCGCGGTGTGTATTTTTACACGGGGGACCCGGTGGTCGTGATGGACCACAAGACGCAACCGTTCTGGAGCCCGCACCCGATCGAGGTCATCAGCAGTCAGGCGGACATCGAACGCTATTTCGCCGGCCGGAATCGGGTCCTGTGTGTGCTGGATGATGCCCGCGCCCAGGAACTCGACCGCATGTTCCAAGGCGAACGCGTCAGTCGACAGATCGCGAATGACGGGCACAAAGTTGTCTTCATGAGCGAGAAGACCCAATGACCGGGGACGGGGACTCCGGTATCGCTCATTCAGGACAGCCCAGGTCACAGGACACCGGCTCCTCGGGCCAGGGGCTCGACTCCGTACCCCAGCCACTGGACATCAGTCCGTCCCGGTACTGCGCGAGGTAGAAGAACGCCTTGCCGGCGGCCGGAATTTCGGCCGTGGCCCCTTCCGTGTAGCTCGTCTCCGTGATCCCCGACGCCAGCACCCGCACCGGCCCAAGCCACAGGACCCCGGTCTGAGCCGCGACCTTATCAAGATCCCCCACGATCAGGTCGTACATCTCCGCCCCCGGCACCGAGCTCCAGGAGATGTGTGCCATCCCGGGTGTTCCACCAGGCTCCAGGCTCATCAGCAGAGGCTCGGACCCCGTCCCCAGGTCGTACGGGACCATCACGGTCCCCACGGCCGACGCCGTGTTACCCGAGACGTCCGTGGCCGCGTAGGTGAGCCTGTAGATCCTCCCCGATCCGTCCGCTGACCTCTCGGCCCGGAGCAGCACCGAACTGTCCGGGGTGCCGATCGAGGCGTCCTGGATGTCTTCCGTCGTGCTCCCGTCCTCGGCGCCGGGCGCGTCGTCCGGCTCGCTGCTCGTGGCCGAGACCAGGATTGCCCCGGCCGCCGGATCACAGACGTCGCTCACCTGCCACGCTGCGTGCACCGGAACCAGCCGGTGATTCGGGGGCCACAGGGTCGTCGGATTGAGGGTGAGGATCAGAGCAGGAGGCGTCCTGTCGACGACCGTGACCGTCGCCTCCGCGGTGCCCGTCAGGTGGTCGTCGCTGTCGGCCACCAGCAGCGTCACCTGGCTCACCCCCAGCGGCAGCACCACTGAGAGGTGCGCTCCCGTTCCGAGCAGCCGCTGCACGGGTTGCCCGAAATCCCGGAACCACTCGTACGACGAGATGCCTCCTTCGGAATCGGAATCGACCGATCCCGAGCCGTCCAGCGTCACCACCCCTCCCCCCGGCCGGTCGCACTCGACCTGTGAGGACACCGCGATCACCGCCCGCGGGGGCTCGCCGTTCGTGATCACCATCCTCGTCTCGCCCTGGTAGACGAAGTCCTGGTGCGCCGTCACCGGCACGGTGTTGCCGTCGGTCACGGTGACAGAGAGCGTGCAGGTCGTCCCCGACGGCAGCGACGGGAGAGCGACCTCTCTCGGCAGCCCGGACGTGAAGGGGACATCAACGACTGAGTGAAGATGCACGAATGAGGCGCGCAGAAAATCCGGCTCGAGATCGAGGATCTGCAGATCCGACCCGAGCTGGCTTCCGACCTTTCGAACGCAAAGGGCCGTGGGTGCCGGGGCCACACTCGAGAGATCCAGGACCTCCATGAAGGGCGTCTCCGGCTGTGCGCAGGCCCCCGCGGCGATCTCATAGTCCTGCCGTGCGTCCTCGCAGACGAGGATGCTGTCCAGGTCGAAGACGATCGGAGTGCCAACGGAGCCGTTGGCGAATCCGATCCCTTCGCCCGGGACGTTCTCGGGAAGGAAGCCCTGGCTGCACTCCCAGGTATTACCCAGATCCTGGAGCGTTACGTCCTGTTTGGTGGTGATACAGACGGCAGACACGTTGCCGCTCAGGGGATCGTTCTGTGGGTCCCTCGCTCTCAGGGCCACATCGAGGTCCAGGAAGGCACCCTCCGTGATGCTGAGGAGAGCGAGTGTCGGCTGACACGCGTCTCCCGATCCGTCGTGGTTCACGTCCGCCTGATCGGCGTTGGGGGCCGCGGGGCAGTTGTCGCAGGCGTCGCCTACACCATCGCGATCGATATCCGCCTGGGGAGAGTCCGCCACGCGAGGACAATCGTCGCACGCATCGCCGATCCCGTCGCCATCCATGTCTGCCTGCGAAGGATTCGAAACACTCGCGCAGTTGTCGCAGGCGTCGCCTGTCCCATCCCCGTCCATGTCCAGCTGATCGGGATTCTGCACCGTCGGGCAGTTGTCCGCGTTGGCACAGCGGCCGTCGTGGTCGGCATCATTGCGAGGGTCAACCGGACAGGGATCACACGCATCGCCCGTGCCGTCAGAGTCGCTGTCCAGCTGATCGGGGTTGTAGGCGCTCGGGCAGTTGTCGAGGCGGCACGTGCTGACTGGGAAGCCAGGGTCCCCGAATCCATCTCCGTCGGTATCCGTGCACGAATCGCAGAGGTCGCCGATCCCATCATGGTCCCTATCCCGTTGCTGAGGATTGTAGAGGTTCGGGCAGTTGTCCACCGCGCAGGTAGTCGCCGGGAAGCCTGGGTTGCCGTAACCGTCGTGGTCCGTGTCGGTGCAGGCGTCGCACGCATCGCCGACCCCGTTGCCATCCATGTCTGCCTGCGAAGGATTCGAAACGCTCGCGCAGTTGTCGCAGGCGTCGCCTGTCCCATCCCCGTCCGTGTCCAGCTGATCGGGATTCTGCACATTCGGGCAATTGTCCGCGTTGGTGCACCGGCCGTCGTGGTCGGCATCATTGCGAGGGTCGGTCGGACAAGGGTCGCACGCATCGCCCATGCCGTCAGAGTCGCTGTCCAGCTGATCGGGGTTGTAGGCGCTCGGGCAGTTGTCGAGGCGGCACGTGCTGACTGGGAAGCCAGGGTCCCCGAATCCATCTCCGTCGGTATCGGTGCACGAATCGCAGAGGTCGCCGATTCCATCATGGTCCCTATCCTGCTGCTGAGGATTGTAGTGGTTCGGGCAGTTGTCCACCGCGCAGGTAGTCGCCGGGAAGCCTGGGTTGCCGTAACCGTCCTCGTCCATGTCGGTGCAGGCGTCGCAGGCATCCCCGATCCGATCTCCGTCGGCGTCCTGCTGGCCGGGGTTATAGACCTGCGGGCAGTTGTCCACCTGGCAGACATTGTTCAGAAATCCCGGATCGCCGATCCCGTCGTGGTCGGTATCGGTGCAGAGGTCGCAGGCGTCTCCTGCACCATCCCCGTCGGCGTCCTCATGGCCGGGATTGTAGACCGTCGGACAGTTGTCCATCTGGCAGGTGTTGACCGGGAATCCTGGATTTCCGAGGCCGTCGTGATCGGTATCGGTGCAGGAGTCGCAGACATCGCCGACTCCGTCGAGATCGGTGTCGACCTGGTTCGGATTGAAGACCAAAGGACAATTGTCGCAAGCGTCTCCCAGAGCATCCTGGTCGCTGTCCTGCTGATCAGGGTTGGCGACGGACGGGCAGTCGTCGATCGGACACGTGCTGGCCGGGAACCCTGGGTTGCCGAACCCGTCCCGATCGGTGTCGGTGCAGGGGTCGCAGAGGTCCCCGATCCCGTCCCTGTCCGCATCGGCCTGCGAGAAGGAGGCGAGGTTCGGGCAGTTGTCGCAGGCGTCCCCCAGCCGATCCTGGTCCGAGTTGGTCTGCTCGGGGTTGTAGACCGCCGGACAGTTGTCCACACCATTGGGGACTCCGTCTGCGTCGGCATCGACCGGCCCGATATTGAGCAGCACCGACACGTCGGCCCCCCCGGTGGCGACCCTGCCGTTCCCGAACACGAGATCCGGCTTGGCGTCGCCGTTCAGATCTCCGGCTACAACCAGCCTGGGGTGTCCACCTCCCGGGTAGCGCAGTTGGGGGGCGAGCGTGCCATCCCCCAGACCCCGAAGCACGAGGATGTCCCCCGGAGCGTCGGTCGTCACGACGTCCTGGCGCCCATCGAGGTCGAAGTCCGCAATGGCGACCGAGTTGGAATGTGCGTTCGGGAAGAGATGCCTCTCGGCATCGAAGGAGCCGTCCCCGTGCCCGAGGAAGAGAGAGACGTACGAGTCCGCATTCGCGGCCACGACGTCCTGATGGCCGTCGCCGTCGACGTCCCCGATGGCGACGGATTGGGGAGAGCCTCCGGTCGCGAGGAGGATCGCTGAACCGAACGTACCGTCTCCATGGCCCGGAAGCAGGGCGACCCCGTGGGCACCGGAGGATGCCAGTACCAGGTCCCGCCGTCCATCCTCGTCGAGATCCCCGACGGCGACCGACTGAGAGAGGCCGGCCGGGGCGAGATAGGTCGCCGGACCGAAGGTGCCATCCCCGGCGCCCAGGAGGAGGGAAATCCCGGAGGAGTTGTTGAAGCCGCCATTCGCCATGACCAAGTCCGGGCGTCCATCGCCGTTGATATCGTCAATCACCATGGACCGGGGAATATCGCCCGTCGGGTAGAAAGCCGGGGGGCCGAAGGTGCCTCCGCCCAGCCCCAGGAAGACGGTCACTTCGCCGGAGCCCAGGTAATTGTCCCCCACGACCAGATCGGCGCGTCCGTCGCCGTTGAGGTCCCCGGCTGCGAACGAGTCGAGCGTTCCGCCTCTCGGGGTGAGGGAGAGCCCTGAGGGGACGAAAGTGCCGTCGCCTGCGCCCAGGACCAGACCAGCGCCGGTCGAGACGAGATCCAGGACTCCGTCGTCGTTGACATCCGCCAACACCAGGACCATCGGGTCGGTGAATCCCAGCATCTGGATGGGCCTTCGGGAGTCGAAGGTGCCGTCTCCGCGGCCCGGGAGGACGTACGCTTCAGAGGTGTTCGTGTCGGTCACCACCGAGTCGAGGCGTCCGTCGGCGTCGAGGTCCCCGATCGCGGTCGCGGAGGCGTTCCTGAGGACCCAGGCAGGCATCTCCGGCCCGACCGTCCCGTCGCCGCGGCCCAGGAAGACCGAGACGCCGCCCGAGGTCACCGCCAGGTCCTGATAGCCGTCGGCATTCAGGTCGATGATGGCGACCGTGAAGGGGTGATAATCCCCGAAGACTCTTTCGAAGAAGGTGTGCGTGAGGCCGAAGACGCCATCACCGTGGCCCAGGTAGATGGTGAAGCGCGCAGTGGCCGTGGTCGCTACCAGGTCGAGGTGGCCGTCGCCATTCATGTCCCCGGTCGAGACCGACTGGATGGCGACATCCTGCTCCTGGCGCTTCCGGTCGCCGAAGGTGCCATCGCCGCGCCCGAGCAGCACGGCCAGACCATCGACCGCCACCGCCAGATCCTGAAATCCGTCACCGTTGAAATCCCCCGCTGCGATCGAGGTGACGAGGTTGTCCGGCGTGCGGATCTCGGGCTCGAACGTCCCGTTCCCCCGGCCGAGCAGCACCGAGATCCCCGCCGCCGAACCAACCACCAGATCCTGGCGACCATCGGCATTGAAGTCGCCGGGCGCAGCCAGCCTGCCTTGGTCGATCGTCGGGAAGAAGCCTGAAGGGCCGAAGGTCCCGTCCCCAAAGCCCGACAGAACGAAGACGCCGGCCAGGCCGTCAGGAGAAACACACCCCGGCACCGCCAGATCCTGCCTGCCGTCACCATTGAAATCGCCGATGACGACCGATTTGGGATGGCAGCCGGCGGCATAACCCGTCCGGGGGCCGAAGGTGGTGTCGCCGAGACCAAGGAGGACCGAGATGCCGCTCTGATTCGCCACCACCAGATCGGGCCTGCCGTCGCCGTTGAAGTCCCCCAATCCCGTGAAGATGGGACCGGCGCCGACATCGAATGCCTCCCCCGGAAACAGAGGCCGGTCACCACGCACCGCGCCGATCGAGGCCACGAGGACAGCGGCGATCAGGGCTATCCTGGCGGATGGCACCACGACCGCGCCTATACGTTGCAAGAGCTTGCTCCAGACGATGCCCGTCGCCCTGTCGAAGCCAGTCAGCCTGGGCGGAGGAACGCTTGTACTCTCATACGACCATTGAGCACTGGTGTCAAGGCAGGGACACGCCGGAACTCGAACCCGATCCGGGTGTTGCCACCCCTTTTCAGGAACGAAGATTCTTGGTATTTTTTACGAAGCGGAGGAGGTTCCCCTGGATCGGCTCGCGCGGGTGACGGCGGTGGCGGTCGTGATCGGCTCGATGATGGCCGCGGGCACCGATCGAGCCGCGGGGGCGCCGGCCGGCCGCGGCTCACGCGCGGCCAACGGCGCGAGCGGGGCGACTTCCGTGCGAACCCGGCGCGGCGGCCCGGACCTGAAGTCGAACGTGGCGCTGGTGATCGACGCGGCGCAGGGCGAGACGCTGTACGCGAAGCACTCCGACCAGGTGGCCCCCATCGCTTCGATCACCAAGCTGATGACCGCCATGGTCGTGCTGGACGCGCAGTCCCCAATGGACGAGGTGATTGAAATCGAGCGCGCCGACGTGGACACCCGCAAGCACACCCGCTCCAGGCTGCCTGTGGGCGCGCGCCTCGGGCGCGGCGAGCTGCTCTGGGTGGCCTTGATGGCGTCGGAGAACCGGGCGGCCTTCGCCCTGGCCCGGACCTATCCGGGGGGGGCCGGAGCGTGCCTCGAAGCCATGAACAGCAAGGCGCAGGAGCTGGGGATGCTTCGGACCCGCTTCACGGACCCGGCCGGGCTCTCCGGCGAAAACGTGTCCAGCGCCGAGGACCTTTCCCTGATGGTTCTGGCGGCCACGCGGTATCCGACGATTCGCGAGGCCACCACGTCATCGTTCCACTCGGTGACGCTCTCCAACGGCCGGGTCCTGGAATTCCGCAACTCCGATGGGTTGGTGAACAACAAGACCTGGAACATCGGGCTCTCGAAGACCGGCTACATCAACGAGGCCGGTCGGTGTCTGGTGCTGCAGGCCGAGATCGCTGCGCGGCAGACCGTCATCGTGCTCCTCGATTCCTGGGGCAAGTACACGCGTCTTGGCGACGCCAACCGGATCCGCAAGTGGATGGAGGCCACCCGCACGCGGCGAGCGCAATCCCCGTCCTGAGACGGGGCCCGGGCTCGTCACTTTCCTTCTGTGTTCTCGTGCAGGGCGCGCTTGAAGTCACGGATGCCCGTCCCGAGCCCGCGCGCCATCTCGGGCAGCCTCTTGCCTCCGAAGATGAGCAGGACGATGAAGAAGATCAGGAGCAGCTCTGGAAGGCCTATCGATCCCATGGCGTCACCTCGATGCCCCCGCCGCTTGCGGGGAGGGAGTTGTTTCTGCGTTTGAGCGGATGCCCTCGTAGAACGTCGGCACTCCCAGACTTCCCTTGGGAGGGAGATGCCGGAGGTAGTGGACGATCGCCCACATCTCGTCGTCGTCCAGGATTCCCTTCCACGCCGGCATGCCGGATGGAAAGATGCCGTGCTCGATGATCGATTTGAGCTGGCCGTCCGCGTACGCCTGGATGTCGTGCGAGACCAGCAACGGGACGGGCGGAGACATCCTGTCGGCGAACGGCACCCCGGTGTTCTGGCCGTCGAGACCATGACAGGCGATGCAGTGCCTCGAGAAGAGATCGAGCCCCTTCGCGACGGTCGACTCGTTCGAGGGAAGCGGGTTCCTGTCGCCGCGGCCGCCGATCGTGATGCTCCGCTTCACTTCGGCGGCGAGAGTCCTCTCGAAGCGGCCGGGCGGCGTGGCCTGGCAGGCCGTGAGGAACAGAAGCAGGCCCGGAGTGATGCGTCTGAGAACCCCACCCGGATGGCGTACCCTCTCCAGCCGGCTCATTGGACCACGATCGTCATGTGCATGTTGCCGTGCCCCTCGCCGCAGAAGTGATCGCAGATCGTCGTGAAGCTGCCCGTCGTCTGCGGTGTGATCGTCACGTCGGTGGGCTGGCCGGGCTCGATCACGGCGTCGATCCCGAGCGCCTTCATGAAGAAACCGTGCGTCACGTCCTCGCTGGTCAGGCGGAGCGTCACCGCTTCCCCCTGCTTCAAGGTGATCTCCTTCGGGACGAACTCGAAGCGTCTGGCCGTGATGGCCACGACGCGCGGCCCGGGGGCCTCCTCGGCGCGCGCATGGAATGGCGAGGCGAAGGTCAGCCCCGCCGCCGTCAGCGCGATCGCAAGCAACACTTTCCTTCCGCAATCCTGTCCGGTTCTCATCGTGCGGCTCCTTCCTTGAGGAACTGGTTGATGCCCACGGTGCCCGAGTACTCGCGCATCGTGAGCTCGACATCGTCGATCGTCGGGGGGTCGGGCACGGCACCGCGCGTCCCCGGCTCCTGGACGAGACGAAGTCCGAGGTTCTTGAACGGCTCCTCCTTGTCGAACGGCAGCGGCTTCTTGTCCGCCGTCGTCGCCGGGTCGGGAAAGGCCCAGATGAGAGAGCGGGCCGCGTAGTGCCGGACGCCGCCGGCGGCATGCTCGTGCTGCCGGTGGATGTGGCCGTAGAGCACCGTCACGTTCTCGTACGACGCCAGCGCGTTCATGACCTCGTCGCCATCGCTCGTGAACCACTCCCACTCCGGCTTCAGATCGAACAGCGGTCTGTGGGTGAACACGACGATCGGGGCGGTCGTGGGGAACCGGGCCAGGTCCTTCTTCAGCCACGCCAGCTGCTCGGGACCCACCTCCGGCTTGGCGCGCGACACGTTGTCGAGGCCGATGAAGTGAACGCCGCGGTGGTCGAAGGAGTAGAAGGTCGGGCCGAAGACGTCCCGGAAGAGCGCTCCGCCGTCGAGCCCGGCATCATGCTCCCCGGGGACGCATCGGACAGCATCCACACGGAGGCGGCTGGAGATCTCCTGGAACCTCTTCATCCGGTCCGCGTGCTCCCCCGGCTTCTCGCTGTCGTGCGTCAGGTCGCCGGTCACGAGGACGAAGTCGGGCCGGTGGCGCAGGCCGTTGATCATGTCCACCGCCCGCTCGTAGGCTTGCGTTCCGAGCGGGTCCGGCGGTCCGTTGAACCCGACATGCGTGTCGCTGAGCTGGACGAAGGAGAACGGCTTGAGCCTTTCTCCGTGCTTCTTCCACAGCATCCTCGCGATCTCGGAGCCCTCTCCGTCGGCCCCGAGGAGCGGCGCCACGCTGTAGAGCGCGCCGATCCCCAGGGAAGTCCCCGCGATCTTCAGGAACGATCGTCGATCCACCCGGTTTGCCATCTCCGCCTCTCTTTCCGGCGCGCGGCCCCGATCATCGGGAAACCGCCGCCGCCCTCCGAGACTCGCCCCGGCCGGGGAAATTCCCGAGGCGTGTGCTACTCTCGCCGCGGGAATAAAAGAGCTCTCACGAGAGTCTTCATCTGGAAGGGGCCGCGGGTCGAAATGGCACCTCGAGCGCTGGATGAGCGCGCCGTCGCCCGTTTCGAAGAGTCGGTGCTGCCTCAGCTGGGCGCTGCCTACAACCTGGCCCGCTGGCTGACGCGCAACGAGCACGACGCGCAGGACCTCGTGCAGGAGGCGCTCCTGAGAGCCTTCAAGGCGTTCCACGGATTCCGCGGCACGGACCCGCGCGCGTGGCTTCTCGCGATCGTGCGCAACGCCTGTTACACCTGGCTGCGCCGCGGCCGCGCGCACGAGGTCACCACGCCCTTCGACGAAGAGGTCCACACGCCGGACGGGGACGTGCTGAACCCCGAGAGGCTCGTGCTGAAGGAAGCGGACACGACGCGGGTGCGACAGGCGCTCGAGGAGCTGCCGGTGGAGTTCCGCGAGGTGCTCGTGCTGCGGGAGATCGAGGGGCTTTCCTACAAGGAGATCGCCACCATCGCCGACATCCCGGTCGGAACGGTCATGTCGCGGCTGGCCCGCGCGCGCGGCCGCCTGCAGATCGGGCTCGCAGGTCCGCCGGGCGGGGGGGTCGCAAGATGACCTGCCAGGAGGCCCGATCCCTGCTGCACGCCTTCCTCGACGACGAGCTGGATCTCACGCACAGCCTGGATGTGCAGCGTCATCTCGACACGTGCCCCGCCTGTGCCCGGGAGCATTCCGCGCAGCGGGCGTTGCGCACGGCACTCCGCGACGAGGCGCTTTATTTCAGGCCGCCCGAAGGGTTCACGACCCGCGCCCAGGCGGCCCTGCGCGCGTCCGCGGAGCCCGTCGGCGCGGCCGCTCGGGCGGGTCCTCCGAGCGGCTTCTCGTGGACACGGTGGCTCTGGCTGCCCGCGGGGGCGCTGGCCGGCGTCCTGGCGGTGCTGGTCGCGCCGCGGCAATCCGCGGATGATCTCCTGGCGCAGGAGGTGGTCGCCAGCCATATCCGCTCGCTCATGCCGGGCCACCTGGCCGATGTGCCGTCGTCCGACCAGCACACGGTCAAGCCGTGGTTCAACGGCAGACTCGATTTCTCGCCGCCCGTGAAGGATCTGGCCGATGAAGGCTTTCCCCTCACGGGCGGACGGCTCGATTACCTGGGAGGCCGGCCGATCGCGGCCCTCGTCTACGAGCGTCGACAGCACATCATCAACCTCATGGTCTGGCCCGCGTCACGCGACATGGATCGCCCCCTGACCGTCGCGACGCGTCAGGGGTACCACCTGCTCCACTGGACCCAGGGCGGGATGAACTACTGGGCCGTCTCCGATCTCAAAGAAGACGAGCTGAAACAGTTCGTCAGACTCGTCTCGCCGTAGCCGGAGAGCCGGCCCGATGCCTCGATGGCACGTCTATCTGGTGCGGTGCAGAGACGGGGCCCTTTACACCGGTATCACGACGGACGTATCTCGACGGGTTGCGCAGCATCGACAGAACGGGGGCAAGGGCGCAAAATACCTTCGAGGCAAGGGCCCGCTGCGGCTGGTCTTCAAGATGGCGATCGGAGGTCATGGCCTTGCCCTCAGGGTCGAAGGCCGAATCAAGAGGCTCCCGCGGCGGCAGAAGGAAAGACTCATCGAGCAGGACAACATGATCAAGCGCGTGGTGAGACAGGCCGGGAAGGTCGGATGAACATTCTTCTTCTTTCCATGCCGGACTCCTTCGAGCACATGCCGGCGGTCGGGATCCGGATGCCGAACGGCGCGCTCACCTCCCTGGCCGGGAACGTCGATCCCCATCACAGGGTGGCGGTCGCCGACCTGATCCTGGCCCAGGACCGGGTCCGTCGCACCGTGTCCCGGCTCGTCGGCGACCTGAAACCGGACCTCGTCGGCCTCTCGATCATGACCTTCCAGCGCCGGACCGCGACGCGGGTCATGGAGCTCGTCCGTTCCTTGCGCCCCGAGGCGCGCTTCGCGGTCGGAGGTTACGATCCGAGCCTGGCGCCGGAGGCCTACGAGGCGCCCTCACCGGGTCGCGCCGACTTCATCGTGCGCGGCGAAGGGGAGATGACCTTCCGGGACCTCGTTCGGGCGATGGAGACGGGCGGAGGGTACGGGAACATCGCCGGGCTGACCTATCGCGACGGCGACACCGTTCGCCGCAATCCCGACAGACCCGTCGGCCGCCTGCGCGGTGGTGATCTGCGGCTTCCGAAGCGGAGCGCGCGCGTGCTCCGAGGCTACACGCTGCTGGGCCGGCCGGTCGATGTCGTCGAGACCTCGCGCGGCTGCACGTTCGATTGCAGCTTTTGCTCGATCATCGCGATGCGCGGCCGGAATTTCCACACCTTCGAGATCGAACGGGTCCTCGAGGACATCCGCGACGCCCGGGCGCACGGGGCGCGGGCCGTCTTCCTCGTCGACGACAATCTCACCCTCGATGTCCGGCGTTTCGAGGCTCTCTGCCGCGCCATCATCGATGCGAAGCTGAACACGCTGCACTACCTCGTGCAGGCGATGACCTCGTCCATCGCGAACCATGGCGAGACGCTGGCCCCGTTGATGCGCCGGGCGGGCTTTCGCTACGTCTTCCTCGGCATCGAAAATGTCCTGGAGGACGACCTGGAGTTCCTGCGTGCCTCGTCCAAGAACCGGGAGCGGAGGGACGGACGGACCGTCGGAAACGCATCTGTCGCCGCGATCGATCATCTGCATCGCAACAAGATGTACGTCGTCGGCGGCCTGATCGTCGGGAACCCGGGGGACACGCGTGAATCGATCGAAGCGAATCTCGAGTTCGCGCGCCGCCACGTCGACTGGCCCTACATCCAGCACCCGACGCCGTACCCCGGAACCCCGATGACCGCGGACTTCCGCGACCGCGGGCTGATCATCAGCGAGCGCCTCGAGGAATACGACGGGACCACGGCGGTCGTGCGCAGCGAGCACCTGACGGCCGAGGAGATCGAATTCCAGCGCTGGCGCGCGGAGCGCTGGATGAAGGTCCGGCACATCCCCGCCGTGCTGCGGCAGAGCCCGCTCTTCCTCCTGCGCCACTGGCACGGGATGCTGAGTCACACGTACCGGGGGCGCACGCTGAGGACGATGCTGGGTCTCGAAGAGGAACGGGCCGCATTCGAGCGTTACAGGGCGATCCGGCGGGCCGAGCGCGACTACCTCGACGAAGGGGAGGTCGCGAACGCCGGCGGGAGGTCCGTCCCCGCGGGCCCCCTCCCGGCTGATCGTCCCGTGCGAGCTCTCCTGGTCGCGGGCCTGACGGCAACGACCGTCATCTGCGGCGTGGCGCAGGGGCGGGCGGACGACACGCCGCAGCTCGACGCCGCCTTCCGCCTCATGTACGAGCTTCGGTTCGATGAGGCCCGCAAGGAGATCGCTGTTTACCGGCGCGCGCGCCCGGACGAGCCTCTCGGCGTCGCCGCCGAGGCGGCGAGCCATCTCTTCGAGGAGTTCGACCACGAGGGCGTCCTGACCTCCGAGTTCTTCCTCGACGACGACAGACTGCTGGGCGGTATCCAGGGGGCACCCGACCCCGCGCGGCGCGCGGCCTTTCTGGCCGCCAATGGGAGCGCCAGGGATATGGCGCTGAAGCGGCTGAAGACACATCCCGACGACCCGGATGGTCTCTTCGTCCTCACTCTAACCGACGGCATGGAGGGAGACTTCCAGGCCCTGATCGAGAAGCGCCAGCTCTCGGCCCTTTCCTTGATCCGTCGTGCGGAGAAGGAAGCCACGCGGCTCCTCGCCGTGCGGGCCGACGCCCAGGACGCCTATGTGGCGCTCGGCGCCGCGAACTACATCATCGGCTGCCTGCCTGTCTACAAGCGATTCCTGCTGTGGTTCGGAGGCGTGCACGGGGATCGCGACCGTGGCATGGAGCAGCTTCAGACGGCCGCGGAGCGGGGCCGCTACCTGCGGCCCATGGCGAAGGCGCTGCTCGCCCTCGCCTCCGAGCGCGAGGGCCGGCTCGACCGCGCCCGCGCGCTCTTCGAGGAGCTCGCTCGTGAGTTCCCGGCAAACCCGGTCTTCGCGCGCGAGCTGGCGCGGGCGCGGAAAGACGGCCACTAGCCTTATCGACTGGGTGGCTTGTCATCGGCCGGAGTCGGCTTCGGCTTCTCCTTCTTCTTCGGATTCCCCTTCCGCCTGGCGTCGGCCTTCGCATCCGCCTTCGCCTTGGCATCGTCCCTCGCCTTGGCATCGGCCCGTGCCTTGTCGTCGGCCTTCACCCCGTCGTCGGCCTGGGCGCCGCTCCTGTCCTTGATCCTGTCCCCCTCGTCCCGAGGAGGACGCGTCTCCGGGCGGGGCGTCCTCTCCCCGGCCCTCGGGGCACGGGACTCGTCCCGGCCGCGCCCTTCGATGATGGCCCTGGACTGCCTCTCGGAAATCGGCTCGGCGGCGCGCAGGCCGGTCCCGCTCTTGACTGCATCCACGCGCAGATCGTCGCGGCTCATGTGTCGCGCCGGGCCCACTCTCGGAACGCGCTCGATCGACTCGGCTTCGATCGTCCGCCCGCTGGCCCTCTGCACCAGGCGCACGTCGGGACCCGTGTTGACGACCACGTTGTTCTCGACGCGAATGGTGTTCTCGATCCTCGTGTTGTTGATGATCACGCGCGTCCTGGCAGCCGGGACGGCATAGGCGCCGACGCGCGGCGCGAGAAAGTCGCGGCTGGCCACGAACAGAAAGAGATCGGGACTGTAGGAGGCGGAGCCGATGGACCCGCCCACGGAGTACCCGACCGGCACCGGCGCCCAGCCGATGTAATCAGGGCCGGTGCGGAAGACGACCCAGGCAGGCGCCCACACGTACCCCGGCACCCACACCCAGCCGACGTCCATGTCGAGGACCCAGGTCCCGTAGTGATACGGAACCGCGCCCCACTCATAATCCGACAGCCAGGTCCAGCCGACGTCGGTGTAGACCCAGTGACCGTCGGAGTAGGGGTTCCATCCGGCCCTGTAGTCGGCAGGCTGCCAGACCCGTCCGTAGCTTCCGGAGACGAGCCAGCGACCGTGCGGGCTCAGATCCGAGTAGAAGAAGTCGAACGAGATCCCCACGTCCGCCCTCGAGGGAGCGGGAATCGTGACGCACCCGGCGACCAGGAGCGCCAGTGCGAGTAAGTCAGGTAGAGACGGCTCGCCAGGGGGTGCCGCAGCCAACGACGCGGGAATCTGTCCCCTCGCGGGGACGACTGGAAAAATGCGAGAGCACCTCACGGGTCTCGAAGAACGTGTCGCGCTAGACTGGTTGCCGCGACATGAACGCGGCGGTCCTGCACCGGAGGAGGGAAGGATGCCGAACTACACCTACTTGATCGTTGGAGGCGGAATGACCGCCGATGCGGCGATTCATGGGATCCGCGAGATCGATCGCGGTGGATCCATCGGCGTCATCGGGGCGGAGTCGCACCCCCCCTACAACCGTCCGCCGCTTTCCAAGGGGCTCTGGAAGAAGCAGCCGCTGGACAGCATCTGGCGCAAGAGCGACACGCTGGGATTGACTTTCCATCTGGGACTGAGGGTCCAGCATCTCGACCCGGCGAACAAGCGGGTCACCGATGATCAGGGGAACGTGTACACGTTCGACAAGCTGCTCCTGGCCACGGGCGCCACCCCCCGCCGTCTGGCGTTCGGGGCCGAGCAGATCATTTACTATCGCACGCTGGACGATTACCAGCGTCTGCGGGCGCTGACGGAACGAGGGCGGAAGTTCGCGGTCATCGGCGGCGGATTCATCGGTTCCGAGGTCGCCGCCGCGCTGGCGATGAATAGGAGGGAGGTGGTCCTGGCGTTCCCCCAGGAAGGGATCGGCAGCCGTGTGTTTCCGTCCGAGCTCTCCAGGTTCTTGAACGACTTCTACCGCCAGAAGGGAGTCGAGGTTCTGACCGGAACGTCGGTGACCGGCATGGAAACGCGCCGGGACAAGTCGATCCTGACCCTTCGCGACTCTCGGGCCGGAAACGGACAGGAGATCAGCGTCGATGGGGTGGTGGCCGGGATCGGCGTTCAGGCGAACGTCGATCTGGCCCAGGCGGCCGGCCTCAAAGTGGAGAACGGCATCCGGGTGGATGCATCCCTGCGAACCAGCCATCCGGACATCTACGCCGCGGGGGACGTTGCCGGCTTTCATAATCCCGTCCTGGACGTGTGGATGCGTGTCGAGCACGAGGACAACGCCAACACGATGGGGGGCGCGGCGGGTCGCGCCATGGCGGGCGAAACAGTCGCTTACGACCATCTCCCGTCGTTCTATTCGGACCTTTTCGAGATGGGATATGAAGCCGTCGGTGAAGTCGACTCGCGTCTGGAGACCGTCGCGGACTGGAAGGAGCCGTGTCGTGAAGGTGTGATCTATTACCTGCGAAACGGCCGCGTGAGGGGCGTCCTGTTGTGGAACGTCTGGGAGCAGGTCGACGCGGCGCGACGGCTCCTCGCCGAGCCCGGTCCGTTCAAGGCCTCGGATCTCAAGGGGCGGCTGCCGGCGTGAAGCCCTCTGCGTGCCTGCTTCTTCTCGTTTTCGCGGTCGGTGGCGTGGAGCCTTCTGCCGCGCCCCCTCCGAAGTATTCCATCCAGGCGATCCGGTATGCGGACTCCCAGGGGGATTCCGTGGCGGACCTGGTCATGGGAGCTCCCCGGAACGAGACCATCGACACCGTGTTCGTCGTGTGGCTGATCCGCGGTGGCGGGCGGAACATCCTGTTCGACAGCGGATTCCATCGGGAGAAGTGGTTCAAGTACTCTCCCGTGACCGATTATCTCAGACCGGATGAAGCCGTGAAGCTCGCGGGAGTGAAGCCCGATGAAGTCACGGACATCGTGATCAGTCACGCGCATTGGGATCACATGGGCGGGATCGATTTGTTTCCGAAGGCCACCGTGTGGATCCAGAAGGACGAATTCCGATACTACACGGGAGACGCGTGGCAGGTGGATGGGGACCACGACGGCATCGATCCGGAAGATGCCCGGGAACTGGTGCGGCTGAACACGGAGGGACGGCTGCGTCTGGTGGACGGCGACAACATGGAGATCTTTCCCGGGATTCGCGCTTACACGGGCGCGCGCCACACCTATGCGTCGCAATACCTGCGCGTGGAGGGGAGCCCGTCGTTCGTGCTGGCCTCGGACAATTGCTACCTCTACCGAAACCTCGCGGAGCACAAGGCGAGCGCCACCTTTTCCAAGGCGGACGAACCCGCCAACATCAAGAATCAGGAACGCATGATCGAACTGGCGGGGTCCGTGGATCGAATCGTTCCAGGACATGATGCGCTGCAGTTTCGACGGTTCCCGACCAAGGGACGGGTCGCGCGGATCAAGTAGCGGCTCACCTCCAGAGGGTTTCCCACCAGCGCCGGGGCGCTTCGATCTCCATCTTCGATCGGACGGCGTCGATGTCCCACCCCGTCAGATTCGCCAGAGTCTCCGCCCGCTTCTCCCGTCGTGCCTGCAGCTCCTCGAAGTATCCCGCCGCGGCGGGGCACGCGTCGGGGGCTCCCGTCCAGGGGTGCTGCAGGACGTATCGTCCCTGGAAATTCTGCTGGTCGCCGGTCTCCTGGAAGACCAGGTCCTCGGGAAAGGTCTCGGCGCTGTAGCGCAGGTGCAGGCGGGTGAGAATGACTTGCGTCGGACCACCGGCCGGCCGTGATGCGGGCGCCCGCCCGAATCCCCACCCGGGAGCTTTCCCCCCGAATCCCGGACCGACGCCCTGTCTGGATCCCGGATCGTCGAGCCAGAAGACACCGAGGGCGCGCATCTCCTGGGGTGAAAGAGGGTCGGCCGCGCAGGGATCGCACCAGCCCATGTTCCAGACGTACTCGGTGAAGACGGCGCGTCCGTTTTCGCGCTGGACCTGCCGGTTGAACATCGCCTTGTAGAAGTCGGGAAACGATTCCTTGACGTATTCGGGGATCTCCATGCCGGTCGGCAGCATCACCGTGCGGTAGTTGGTCGTCTCGACCCGCCCCGTCCTGGTGAGGGCGTACACGACAAGGTCCTGCGGCCCGCGCGCGTTCATCATTCCCAGCCGGATCGGCAGCATGAACTTCTCCGACTCGAAGGCGAACTGCAGAGGGCGGAGATACGTCGCGCCTATCCTCACCTGCTCTTCGAGATTCACCCGGGCGACGAAGAACTTCATCCCCTGGCGGACATAGGGCTGCAGCGCCCGGCTCGCCCCCTTCGGAACGCGGTAGCCGTTCTCGTGGAGCCAGGTCTCGAGACCGTCGGAGACCTTCGCCGAGAGGATGACGATGTCGTACTCCCCCACCGTGTATTGAGCCTCGACCGCGACCCCGAGGCTCCGGGTGCGGGCCGTAGAGACGCCCGATGCCATGACCCCTCCGGTATCGCCGAGCACCCGCATTTTCTCGGTCAGCTCACGGGCGCAGGGGTCCGCGTCGAAATACTCGACGAGGCGCGGGGCGCTGTAGGCGTCGAGATGCTTGAAGAGAGCGGCGTCGCCGACGTGGATCTGTCCCTTCTCCAGCACGACCGGCACCGGCACGACCAGCGCGAACTCCTTCAGGTCTCCCTGGTAATCGTTCAGCATGCTGATGACGGTCCGGTCGCCGTCCCGGACCAGCGCCACCTGGGAGGCGCTGTTGAACAGCGACGCGTCCGCTCGTCCGACGTAGAAGCCGCAGAAGGCGCGCGCCTCAGGCGGCGACGCAAGCCACAGCACGGCCAGCAGGATCCCGGGATGGCGCAAGCGGCAAGGGTCAGCGGAGCGACGCAATATTCCCCGGCACGAGCGAATCAAGCCCGGCCGTGCCGGCGGGACGGGCCGGGATATCGGGCCGCGGTCGGATGGCGAACATGGGTCCATGGGTCTCTCCTTGTAAGGCGTTTTGCTGCCAGGTGAACTTCGGTGCGGGCCAGAGTCGATCCCACAGCGCCACCGCCGGCGCCAGCAGGAATAGAGCGAAGAGCAGGCCGTTCGGCCGGTAGAGGCCGAACTGCCAGATGGCCGCGAATCCCGCGACGAGCGCTGCATGGACGATCCGTCCCCGCGGGTGGTTGGGAATCGTCATCGGATCGGAGATCATGAAGAATGCAAAGAGAAGCAGTGAGCCGTTGCCGATCTGGTGGACGAACACCGCCGGGCTCTGGCCGAGCCAGGCGACGCGCGCCGCGAGGAGGCCGAGGTAGAACGCGAGGAAGGCCCAGCTGATGTCACCCCTGCGGGCCCGGCACGTGACGATCGTCCCCAGGGCGACGAACCAGCCGGTGAAGGCGAGGTCCTGGCCCCACTGGCCGGGTGACGTCCAGGTGCCCGGGACGAGAAGCAGGCCCAGGATTATGCCGAGGTTCCCCGGGTTGAAGACGTGCTTGCCCCGGACGCGGATCAGGAACTTCGAGCCGATCGCCGACGCGGCCAGAAGCGGATGGGCCCACAGAGTGTCGGCCCGCAGGAGGATCGACAGGCTGAGGCAGGTGATGACGGCGCTCGGGATGCCGATCCGCTTCAGCCCGCGGGTCCGCGCGCACAGGACCTGCGTCGCGATGCCTGCGAAGAAGGTGAGAGCGACCTGCGAAGGACGCAGACTGAAATCGCGCAGCCAGGCCCCCGCCGCGAGCAGCGTGCCGAGAAAGAGGATCTGAAGAATCCGCGCGTCGCGCATCGTATGGATTGGACACCGGGGGCGGCGCAGAGTTCCCGACGATCCAGGGGTGGCTGCCGACTCCCATGAATAAGGTGGACGGTCGCACCTCGCTCTTCAAGTCGGTCCCGGTGGCCGCCGCTGCGTTGCGCCTGCGCCGGGTGCTGCAGGCGAGCAACACGGATCGAAACTCTCCTGGGCAGGCGTAGATCCCGTGCGCCGTGACCCCGGAGACGCGATACAATTCGCGCCAGCATGATTGGCAGAACCCTCGGCCACTACCGCATCATTGAAAAGATTGGCGCCGGTGGAATGGGCGAGGTCTATCTGGCGCGCGACGAGCGACTTCAGCGCGACGTCGCGATCAAGATCCTGCCCGCCGGGACGCTCGCCGATGAAACGGCGCGCGCGAGGTTTCGCAAAGAAGCCCTGGCGCTTTCCAGGCTCAACCATCCGAATATCGCGACCGTGCACGACTTCGATACGTCCGATGGAGTGGATTTCCTGGTGATGGAATACATCAGGGGCGTCACGCTGAACGAGAGGCTGACCCAGGGGCCGCTTCCCGAGAAGGACGTCATCCGGCTCGGGACGCAGCTGGCGGAAGGGCTGGAAGCCGGCCACAAGGAACATGTCATCCACCGGGACATCAAGCCGGGCAATATCCGGGTGACGCTCGATGGACGGGCGAAGATCCTGGACTTCGGCCTTGCGAAGGTCGTCCGCCCGGCGGGCGAGACCGCAATCGCGGACAGTCTGTCCGAAACAGGGACGGTCGGGACGCTCCCCTACATGGCACCGGAGCAGGTGCGGGGCAGACAGGTCGACGCGCGCACGGACATCTGGGCGCTGGGGACCGTGCTCTATGAGATGGCGACCGGGCGGCGTCCCTTCCTCGAAAATGATGCGTTCCGTCTGGGCACGGCGATCCTCGAGAGCGCGGCCCCCTCGCCGCGCGCTCTCAACCATCGAATACCGCCCGAGCTCGAGCGCATCATTCTCAAGACGCTCGAGAAGGAGCCCGCGAGGCGCTATGGCTCGGCGGCGGCCCTGCTCTCCGATTTGCGGCGTCTTGACGAGACCGATTCAAGGGGCACGACGCCGGGAGCGAAGACCCGCGCGTGGCGTACGGCCGCGACGATGGCTCTCGCCGCGGCCCTCGCTCTCGCCGGGGGCGGCTACTGGCTCCGTCGGGCCGGCTCCTCCCCGGGCGCGCTCCCGGGAAAGATCATGATCGCGGTGCTCCCGTTCGAGAATCTGAGCGACAACCCCAAAGAGGATTACTTCGCGGACGGGCTCACGGAAGAAACCATCGCCCAGCTGGGCGAGCTGCAGCCCTCACGGCTGGGCGTCATCGCGCGCACCTCGGCGATGAGATACAAGCACACGCACGAGACCGTGGACCAAATCGGCCGCCAGCTGAATGTGAGCTACGTCCTGGAGGGAAGCATACGCCTCGCGGACCAGCGCGTGCGGGTCACCGCGCAGCTCATCCAGGTCAGCGACCAGACGCATCTGTGGGCCGAGAGTTACGAACGCCCGCTCAGTCACGTCCTGCGAATCCAGAGCGAGGTCGCGCAGAGGGTGACGCAGTCCCTGGCGGTGGAGCTCCTCCCCTCTCAGCGAGCCGGCCTGACGAACACGCGTGAAGTCGATCCGGAAGCCTACGAGACGTACCTTCTCGGACGCAACGAACTCCGCAAGCAGAGCCGCGAAGGAATCCAAAAGGCCATCGAGTATTTCCAGAAGGCCATCCAGGAAGACCCGCAGGACGCCCGGGCTCAGGCGGCGCTTTCCGAGGCCTACTGGGCGGGGAGCACCTACTACGTCGCGCCCCTGGACGTGATGCCGAAGGCCAAGGCCGCGGCGCTGAGGTCGCTCGAGCTGGACGACAACCTGGCCGATGCCCACGCCTCGCTCGGCAACGTGCTCCTCTTCTTCGACTGGGATTGGCCCGGATCGGAAAGAGAATTCCGTCGCGCTCTGGCGCTCAACCCCAGTCTGCCGGACGCGCATATGGGATACGCCGACTACCTGGCGACGCTCGGAAAGTTCGACGAGTCCATCGCGCAGGTGCGGCAGGCGTACGCGCTCGACCCGGTCTCGCCGAGCGTCAGGCCTGAGGCGCTCTGGATCTACCTCTTCTCGGGACGCAGCGAGGACTTCATCGAGCAGTGCAAGAAGCTGATCGATCTGGAGCCGGAATCGGGGATTGCCTATGCCCTCCTCGCGCAGGCGTACGCGCAGACGGGAAGGTCCAGCGAGGCGGCCGACGCCGCCAGCCGCGCGACGCACCTCGGCAACGCCCCCGTCGTGCTCATCACGGCCGCGGCGGCCCTCGCGAGAGCGGCGCGCCCCGGGGAGGCCCGGCGACTGCTCGACGCGGGCCTGGCACAGGCCACTCAACGTTATGTGTGCCGATTCAACGCAGCGGCCGCCTATGCGCAGCTCGGGGAAACCGAGCGCGCCTTCGAGTCTCTCGACGCGGCCTTCCTGCAACGATCGGATTGAATGCCATGGCTCGGGGTGGATCCCCGACTCAATCCGCTGAGAAAGGATCACCGCATCCAGGACCTGGCGCGCCGCGTCGGGCTCCCGTCCTAGAGCTGCGCCCGTCAGGCTACGGACACGGGGGGATCGAGGCGTCGCTCATGGGCGTTCCGAAGGTGCCGACGCCACAGGAATTGCGGGAGCGGACCAGGTACCAGTAGGCGCTTCCCGCGGGAGGAGCAGGGCGGGTATCGTCGTAGACGACGGCGGTCGTCGAGTTGAGGCAGGTGGACGACGCGAAGGCGGGACCGGTGCCGGAGGACAGCGCGCCGCTGACCAGGTCGTAGCGTGTCTCGGGGCCGCAGGCCTGATCCTGTCCCTGCCATGCCAGGCTCGGTGAGGCGTTCAACGCCGCGAATCCGGCGACCTCGAACGGCGCCGACCAGACGGTCGGGTCGTGGTCCGCGCAATCGTCCCCGCCGCAGTGCGCGTCGACGTGGGTGTCGAGATCGTCGTCGGGGAAGATCGGGACATGCTCGCAGGCGTCCGGCGTCGCGCTCACGGTGACGTTGTCCACGGCGAAGGTATGGCCGGTGAGCGCGTCGCGCGTGTCGTAGACGAACATCACCTGCACCGTGCGGCCGGCAAACGCTCCCAGATCGAACTCGTGATGGATCGCGGCCCCCGTGCCGTCCGCGAGCCGCGTGCAGTCGTTGAGGGGAGTGTAGGTCGCTCCGCCGTCGAGGGTGATGCCCGCGTCGTGCGCGTCCCTGTCACCGGAGGCGAGGCAGGAGCCGGCCTCGTCGCGCGACAGGGCGTCGAACGAGAGGACGGTGCGTCCGGATGCGGGCAGCAGGACGGCGGGGCCGACGAGCTGGCTGCGCTCCCTGGATGAGTCGGCCTGGCAGGCCGAGCCGTAGTTACCATTGGAGGAGAACATCACGCTCGGGAATCGCTCGGCCAGGCAGCTCGCGTAGTCCTGGTGCCACGTGTCGGCGCCGCCCCGCGAGGCGTGCGTCCACCCGGGGAAGCCGGATTCGAACCCTTCCCACGACAGGACGATCGGCAGACCGCACAGATCCGTCGTGCAGGGATCGCCGTCGTCGCAGGACGGCGGCGTCCCCGCGTGACAGGAGCCCGCGCCGCACCACTCGACTCCGTTGCAGAAGACCCCGTCGTCGCATTCGCTCTGCGACGAGCAGGTGGAGGGTCGGAGCAGGACGGCGTAGGTGGCGGGAGGATCGAACCCGAGGGGCCCGGTGGCGCTGAGACTCACCAGCAGATCGCTGCGGCCGTTCCCGTCGAGGTCGGCCACGGCCAGCTTCTGCGGAAACTCCGCCAGGCCCCAGATCGTGTCGGCACGCGTCAGGGCGCCGGTCCCGTCTCCGTACGAGATCGTCAGCTTCGCGCCCGGGCTGCGCGGCGAGAACCAGGCGCCCGTCGAGGCGACGTCGAGGTGACCGTCGCGATCGAAATCGGCGGCGACGACCGACGGCTGGAACGGCTCGGGGACCGCGGTGCGGCCCCCCAGGGCGAATCCGCCGGCGCCGTTCGCGAGGAGAACGTCGATATACGATCGCGTGAAGTTTGCAGCGCCCCCCGCGGGCTGCAGGTCCGACAGCGCGAGATCCGCGCGGCCGTCCCCGTTGAAGTCTCCGGCCGCAAGGCTGCGGGCATCGACCCTGACGGTGACCGTGCTGATGGAGGTGGACATCGGCTGGAATCGGCCGGAGCCGTCCCCCTGGAGCACGACGATCGACGGCGCGGAGGCGGCCCCGGCCACGCCGGCGACGTCGACGGAGGGGCTACCGGCGAAGTCGCCGGCCATCAGGGCCCCCTCCGGGAAGGACGTCCCCGCAGGCAGCTCGGTGGCGACGGTCGTGAAGCCGCCGTCCGCCCGTCCCATCAGGGAGTAGACGGAGGCCCCCCCCGCGGCGTGGCGGATCAACGTGACCAGGTCCGGGTACGGGTCGCCGTCCAGATCGGCGACAGCCAGGTCGGTCAATGTGTCCTGGTCGGGCGCGTCGAGGAGCGTAACCGGCGCGCCAAACCCTCCTCGGCCGTCACCGCGGTACAGTCGGACCTCCTTCCCCGTGGTGCTCGCCACGGCTACGTCGAGGAAGTCGTCCACGCCGCGGTTGAACTGCCCCGCGACAATCGGCCCGTTCCCGGGGAACGACGCCACGTCGACGGGAGGCGCGAAGGTCCCGTCGCCGTGACCACGGTAGTACCGGACGAGGTTCCCGGGCACGAAACCGGTCTGCGGCGCCACGAAATCAACGGCGCCGTCCCCGTCGAAATCCCCCACGGCGAACTCCACGGGACCGCGAGATTCACCGAGCGCCACGTTGCTCACGCGCAGGGGCTGGTCGTTGACGATGATGTCGACGCCCTGCGCGATCGTTCCGGCCGCCGCCACGATCGGCGTGAAGGCGCGCGGATCGTCGACCGCCGGATCGGCGCTCTCGCCGGTGCCGTTGTAGAACTCGGGTGGACCGGGCAGTATGACCGGCGGAGAGAACGGCCCGATGCGGCTGCCCTCCTGCGCGAACACGTCCACCTCCTGGATCTCGATCCGGTAGGAGTCGCCGGGAACGAGCCCGGCGAGCGTGTACGCGCCGGGGGGCACCACGGTCGTGCCCGACAAGTACGAGATGGCGTCCCGATCGTCGGCGAGATTGCGGGCGATGACGTTGATCCCGGAGAGCGGGGCGCCGTCCGGCGCCAGGATGCGTCCGCGGACGGCTCCGGTCGTTGCGGCGTAGTTCGAGATCGGATAGAGCGACGAGATCGCCACGACGTCGTCCCTCTCCGGAGTCGCCTGCGAAGCGTCGCTGATGAAAGGGTACATGGTCTCGACCGGCGTGGTGTAACCGGCGAGATCGGAGTCGGGAGGATTCATGAGTCCGTGCACCTGCGTGTGGTCCAGGCCGGCGAAATGCCCGAATTCGTGGACGAAGACCGCCTTGAACAGATCGAGTGATATCTCGTGGTTGCCGGCCGCCGGGTCGTCCACGCCGTCGATCCACTTGCCGTTGAGGAACGCCAGCCCCTCGACGATGTGGGACCCCGGAGGGACCGGATCGCCGATGGCGACGGTGCTCGTCCCGTCGGAGAGAAATGTCGGGCTGGCGAAACCGAGCACGCTCGTGCCGACACCGTACAGCGCGTCGAAGATGGAGCCGTCCGCATCGAACACGATCACGCTCTGACCGAGAGGTGCCGTGGCGCCGCCGTACGGGCCCAGGTACGGTCCGAAGTTGGTCTCGTCGACGTCGACGGACAGGCCGCCGGCGCGGACGAACGCGATCGTCGCCGTCGGAACATTCTCCCAGGTGGCGAACAGGTCTCCGGTCAGGCGGACGGCCTCGCTGCGCGAGAGGAGACCGAGACCGCTCCTGTCGGTGGTATAGCCGACGGCCGCCGACGTGTCCCATCCGACCGGTTTCCCGTCGGTCGAGGAGACCAGCGGACCGCCGGCCAGCGCGACGGTGCACGATCCGAGAAGGATCAGAGGACCCGCGAAGACGCGTCGCATCCAGGGCCCCCGCGGCTCAGCGCCGCGCCGGCGGAGCGCCGACGAGCGTCTTCAGGATCGATTCGCGCACCGTCCGGTAGGGAACCCTGCCGCCGCCGGCGGCGGTCGTCGCGTCGCGTCCTTGGGGCGCTGACGGGAAGAGACCGGTGAGTTCCTCCGGAACGATCACATCTTCGCCGGCGACGAGGAAAGCCCCCCGGCTCGCGCCGGCCGGAGACGTCAGTCGTGCCTTGCTCTCCGGCAGGAGGAAGATGACGTACTCCAGTCCGGGGGTGTACACCGGCAGGCCGGCTGCCCTGCCCAGGTCCCTCGGACCCCCGCTGGGTGTTCCGACCTGCCGGAAGGTGACCGTCTTCCCGCCGCCTCCCTTGAGGTATTCCCGGACCTCGAATGTGTAGGTGGTCGCCGCGATCCGCGCCCCGGCGTATTCCGTCGTACCGACCTCCGCCGACAGACAGACTCCGCGAAAGACCCGGGCGGCGCTGCCGCTCAGATCGGGCAGGGTGACGGGAAGGGCGGTCATCGCCATCGGCCCCGGCTGCGCAGACACCATCGCCAGGGCCAATGACAGAGCCAGACGCGCCGACACTGTGGACATGTGTAGAGAACTCTTACCGCGACGTGGAAAGAGCGTCAAGCGGAATCTGCCCGGGCGACATCGGGCGAGGTCAAATTTGTCCACTGGAACGGACACGAACCTCTGTCCTCTGCACGGTCTTCCCCCTTGGAGCGGCGCGAAGTTCACGAAGCGCGGTGTCCAGGGGGGTGGCATCGATATTGCTGTTTTGCTTGTCCATCTCCAGCAAGTCCACTTGGCTACTCTAAGAAGGAGGATCGATGACCAGAGTCGCTGTGCTGATGGTTGCAGTTCTGATGGCCGTGCTGCTGGTCCAGGTGGCGCCCGCAGTCGCCATGGGCAAGACGCACGACGTGAAGGGGACTGTCGTCGCCGTCAACGTCGAGGGCAAGACGATCACCTTCAAGGATGATTCCGGCGCGAGCGTCACGGCCCCCGTTCTGGACGCGGCGGCCGGGACCCTCAAGAACGTGAAGGCGGGCGAGTACGTGACCTTGACCTGCCAGGACAACGAGAAGGGAGAGCACGAAGGGATCACGCGGATCCAAGCCGCGCCCGCCGCGGATTCTCAGAAGAAACCGTCGCGCTGACAGTCGTCTGATCGGCGCGGGAACCTGACGCGCCTGGCGTTGCCTTCGCTTCCGACGCGCCAGTAGAGGTCCTGGAGGACGAGCTTCTGTTCGAGAGGGTCATGGGCTCGAAGCCGAGCCCGGCCTCGATACGGACAGGGCTCGGAATCCTCCAGGACCTCTTGGCTTTCACCGCACATCCGTCCGCTTGACCCGATGCCTGCCTGATCGTAGAAAAGTGGCATCGATTGGGAACTCTCCACTGCGATCCGACGACAGAGGTGAGATATGCCTATTGACCTGAGCGCGATCGTTCGCCACAGGATCGTTCTCGTCCTTCTGTTCGCTCTGCTGGAGCCGGCGCAAGCCGGCTGCCCGGGAGAACCAATCGGTACGTCCGCTGTCGCCGCGAACCGCCCCAGGAAGTGAGGAGGTGCCAGGTGCTCACGTCAGTGCTTCCTCAGAGGCTTGAACATGGTACTAGCGGGCAGAAAACATTCAAGCACATTAAGGCGCACTCCTCCCCCTGGCAACGAGTTCCCTGAAACGAGCCGTGCACCTGGCAGGGGAAGCCAGCGCCGCAGGTACCGTCTGGATCGGAGACGATAAGACTGGCGTCGCCCGTGAAGCTGTTATCGCGCAGAGTGGCGACGTCGTTTTCTTCGACTCTCATATTGTTACAGGTTGTGTCGCGCCCAATGGCGCGGACGGAAGTCAGGGTCATCGAGCTCCCCTGCAGGCTGCCTGTATATCGGGTGTCGAAGGCACAGCAGCAGTCCTCTCGCAGGGCGTCAAGATCGGGTCCCGTCTGGACCATGTCCACGATGGAACCGATCGGTTTCACAATGCCTGCGAGGCCGCAGGGGTCTGAATCGACGTTCAGGGTTACCCGCCACTTGGTTTTCACGGGGCCCACCGGGGGGATCCCCTTCCCCAGGGCACCGCCCGACTCCTGACACGAGATCAAATCGAAAGCGCTCATGAACACGATCGCAACTGCGATCCCAGCAACATTCCGTCGCATGGTCGGCCCCTCCCAAGGCGCCTGGCGGCCCTGAATCCTCGACCCCAGGCCTTCCGTACGCTCTGCTGTGGAATCTACCGCGGGATCAGTTTCGCTGTCGGGCAGGATCAGGGCGCGGCGCGGTTTCGAAGCAGCGTGCCATTCGTCACCGCCACTCCGGTATTCATCCTAATCGCGCAACGGAACGGCTCCCATGATGCATGGTGGTATGCTCTGCCGCGGAGGCGCATCCTGGCCAGCGCGTTCAAACGAGGCGTTCGCGAACATCCTCTCCGGTTCTTTTTCCCGCTCGCTTTCCTGCTGTCCTGGTATCCAACGCTGCTTTCGTTCGTCGGCCTGCACGCTTCAGGTATCGGTGCCTGAGAGAGAGAATCCCTGAACAAGGAGCGCTGGTTCGCGAACCTGGTCCTTCTCGCCGCCTCGGCGGCGACCGCGGGCGCGGGGCTGCTGGCGTTCACGACCGCCCGTAGCGTCCATGCCGGGATCGCCCGGCAGGCGCTGCTTCTGGGAGGGGCGCTCTGCCTGAGCGCCGTGTTTCTGGCCTGTCTTCGGCTGTCACTCCCCCGGCGGGTGACGCTGGCCGTGACGCTTGTTTCCCTCGTCGCGGCGGCCTACATCGCGGAGGCCTACCTTCGGGAGCTGCCGTTCCTGCGGGTCCGGCTGGCCGCCCGCCGGTTCGGAATTCCCTTCGACGCTCGCGACCAGTTCCAAGTGGTCCGTGACCTCCGAAAACAGGGACCCGACGTCTATCCCGTCACCTTTCCCGCCTGGCAGGGATTGCCTTCCGCGGATGCACCCCTACTGCCTCTGGGCGGGATCTCGGACGTGACGACCGTGTTCTGCAACGAGATGGGGCAGTACGTCGTCTACCGAAGCGACGAGCACGGGTTCCACAATCCGAAGGGGATCTGGTCGTCCGCCCGGTTCGACCTGGCCGTGCTGGGTGACTCCTTCACCCAGGGTGCCTGCGTTCCGACGGAACAGAATTTCGTGGAGCTGCTGCGCCGCCGGTACCCCGCGACCCTCAACCTGGGGATGGTGGGGAACGGACCGCTTCTTATGCTTGCCGGATTGAAGGAATTCCTCACGGAGCTCAGACCGGGCGTCGTCCTGTGGGTCTATACGGAGGGGAACGACCTGACCTTCGATCTGAACCGTGAGAAGCGCTTCACCCGACTCACGGACTACCTGCTCCCGGACCATCGTCAGGGCCTGATCGGGCGACAGTCGGAGTGCGACGCCTTCCTGCGAAGGTTGACGGACAGCGAGTACATTTCCCGCGAGACCGACACGATGCAGATGTCGGCTCCGGGTCGGTTCTGGCGACTGTGGTCCCTGCGACAGGCTCTGGGGCTGCAGGTCGGAGAGATCACGCTGGACTCCACGCGTGTCGATCTCCCCCTGTTCCGGCGGATCCTCGATGAGGCGCGCCGGACCACCGGCGGATGGGGCGGACGGCTCTACTTCGTCTATCTCCCCGCCGAGGCCCGCTATCATGAGGATAGATACCGCCGCGAGTACGACTGGGCCCGCGGGCAGGTCCTTTCGATCGTGGAGGACTTGCAGATCCCCCTCATCGATCTGCATCCGCCGATCTCCCGGCACCCGGATATCTCGGAGCTCTACTCTTACCGCGGTGCTCATTTCAGCCCGGCCGGCTATCGCCTGGTGGCCGAGACGATTCTCCTGGCACTCCAGACGTCCTCGAGTCGATGAGCCCGCCGACCCGGGAGATTGCGACTGCGGCCGACGCGGTCGCCATCGTAGGACGTGCCGGTGTCGAGCCGGACGGCCCTGGAGTATGATCCCCGCCTCGAAGGGAGGACGCATGAAGAAAATCCTGATCATCGCCGTGACTGTGCTCGCGCTGACCGGTGGATTCGTCAGGACGGCATCCCAATCTTGCCGCGGCGCAGAGGCTGGCGTGGGAGGCGTTCGAGAAGATCGCAGCCGCGCAGAGGGCGAACGAATGGGACATGAACGGTCACGCCCAGAAAGCCAAGGAGCTGCTCGACCAGGTGAGTATCGAGCTCAAGGAAGCGGCCGAGGCCGCGAACCAGAACGCTCCCAAGTAGCGCGGTCCCGCTGAAAACCCTGAAAAGGGCGGTTCGCGGGACAGGGCGATTCCTGGCCGGCGCGTTGATCCTCGCCGTGTCTCCCGCTTTCGGAATCGATCGCGCTCCGCCCGCCACGAAGGCTGAGATCCGGCGTCCGATCCTGGTCACCGTCGACGACCTGCCGATCGCGTCCGGCAGGCTGCACATCGAACCGGCGGAGAGGGAGAGGATCACGCGGGACCTTCTGGCCGCGCTCGATCGCCACCACGTCAAGGCGGTCGGTCTCGTGATCTGGGGCACTGTAGGCGAAGGCAAGGGCGGTCCCGGTCTGCTCGATCTCTGGCTGAAGCGGGGACACGAGCTCGGCAACCATTCGTTCGGTCACCTCGACTACAGCGCCACCGACGAGGCGGTCTACATCGCCGACGTCGAGCGAGGCCGCCGGGGGCTCGCCGATTTCCTCGGCACGCGCGGCGCGACACCGCGCTTCTTCCGGTTCCCCTTCCTGGACGAGGGGGAGACTGGGGGGAAGCTCGACGCGATGCGGCGCTACCTGCGTTCGAGCGGCCAGCGGAATCTGCCGGTGACCATCGACACGCAGGACTGGTCGTTCGAGGAACCCTGGGTCGCGGCCCGCCGCGCCGGGGATCAAGGGGCGCGCGCGGAGGTTGCGGCCGATTACCTCGCCGCCCTCAGACTCGAGGTCCGGTCGCACGAGCGTCGCGGTGACCGCCTGACCGGCCGTCTGACGCCACAAATCCTTCTCCTGCACGCCAATGAAGTCGGCGCCGCCCTGTGGGACGATCTCTTCGACTGGCTGGAGAAGACCGGGCACCGCTTCGCGACCGCCGACGAGGTCCTGGCCGATCCCGCCTTTTCCGAGGAGCCTCGGTTCATCGCCCGCCAGGGGTGCGGTCTCTGGGATCGTCTCGAGCACGAGCGGAGCGAGCGCGCCGCCCGACGCGAGATCGAGGATCTCCTCGCCCACCAGGCGGACGCCTGGAATCGCGGGGACATCGAGGCTTTCTGCTCCGTCTACGCCGACGATGCGACGTTCCTCTCCCCTGCCGGAGTCACGAACGGACGGCAGGCGGTCATCGATCGCTACCGCTCGCGCTATCCCGATCAGGCGGCGATGGGACAGCTCAGCCTCGAGATCCTCGAGGCCCGCCCCACCTGGGGGATGGAGACTGATCTGATGCAGAACGCGGTTCCGGGAAGCGTCCAGGGGATGACGGTCGCCGCCCGCTGGACGCTCACCTACTCCGGAAAGGCACCGGCCACGGGATTCACGCTCCTCGTCCTGCGTCCGCGCGGCGACGGCTGGGCGATCGTGCAGGACGCCTCGATGTGATCGGACCTCGCCTCGGACTATCCCAGGGGCCCCACAATCAGCGCGATCGGCAGAAGCAGGATGAGGGTGGTGAGCAGCCACCAGTCCACCGATGGGTCATGCCGCGCCGAGAGGAGCACGACCGACAGGGCCATGAGACCGCGATTCACGCATCCGAAAACGGCGACGGGCGTGAAGTACAGACCGGTCACCGCGGCGGGTGCAACCGCCGGCAAGGCGATGTGTCTGATCAACGCCGGGAACAGCGGCCTGGCGGTCTCCATGCCGGCCAAGATAATGTCGGGCTTGGGCCGAGGGCAAGCTCCGTCGGGTGACCCTCGGATCACGACACGCGGAGGGTCGGCTTCTCCGGCACACTGAAGAGGTAGGTGGGACTCCCCGTGCATGTCCACGAGTGGCGCGATTTCTTCTCGAAATCCCCGTCCGGCTCGCGGTGGAGGGGCCATGAAGCGAATCTGGATGGTGGACGGCCACAACCTGATCTTCGCCATCCGCGGCCTCCACGAGATGCAGGTCTCGGGTCGCGGTGACGAGGCGCGCGGCGCCCTGGTGGACACGCTGAGACGGTTCGCGCAGAGCAGGGGTGAACAGGTGCTCGTGGTCTTCGATGCCAAAGAGTTGCCCAGGAACCCGGACGTCTCCCGGGAGCCGTTCCTCGAGACTGTTTACACGCGGCGGAGTGATGGAGGGGCCGACAAGCGGATCACCCACGAGGCGATACGACGCGCGGAGCAGGGACAGCATGTGACGGTCGTGACCAACGATGTGCGCACGCTGGCGGTGAGGCTGCCGAAGAGCGTGCTTCGCATGAAGGTGCACGCGTTCTGGCTGAAGCACATCGAACGCGCCGCCGATCCCGAGGGCAAGCCGGTCGAAGGCGACTTTTCGGACATCGAACGCGAGCTGGAGGCGCGGGCCGCTCTGGAGGATCCGGTGCCGGTGGTCCGGGACGACGAACGGAAGCGACAGGCCCCGTCTTACGCGGAGGCGGGGCCTGCCGAAGCGATCCGGCGAAAGAAGGAGAGAGGGCGCCTCCGCCAGGAACGCCGGCTGCGGCGGCGCCCGAAGCCCGAACGGCGGAGCTGACCGGGCCGGAAAAGTTACATCCTTTTACACGTCCCTTGCGTCTTTTTACGGACCGCCGATCCCACCGCGTGCTAGCCTGCCCGCGGACTCCATGGCCGCCTTCACGCTGACGATCAATGGACGGAAGCGCCGGGTCGATGCGGATCCGGAGATGCCTCTGCTCTGGGTCCTCCGCGATCTCCTGCACATGACCGGGACGAAATACGGATGCGGCGCCGGCGTGTGCGGCGCCTGCACCGTCCACGAGAACAACGTGGCGGTGCGTTCCTGCCAGATCGCGGTCTCCCAGGCCGTCGGCAAGCGCTACACGACGATCGAGGGGCTCGCGGACACCGGCGATCATCCGTGTCAGAGGGCCTGGATCGAAGAGGACGTGGCCCAGTGCGGCTACTGCCAGCCGGGGATGATCATGACGGCCGCCGCATTGATTCGAGACAAGTCCGATCCGACCGATGCCGACATCGACACCGCCCTGTCGGATTCGGTCTGCCGTTGCGGCACCTACCAGCGCATGCGTCGGGCCATTCATCGAGCGGCCCGCGAGGGGAAGCGCACATGAGGGTCTCGCGCCGGGCCTTCCTGAACGCGGGCGCCGCCGCCGGGGCGGGTCTGATCGTCGGCTTCCGGATGCCCGGAGTCGCGCAGGCGGCGGACGCCGCGCCGGCGGCGTTCCGGCCGAACGCCTACATCGAGATCTCCCCGGACGACACGATCACGCTCTGGGTGACGCGCTCCGAGATGGGACAGGGGGTGCGCACCACTCTCCCGGTCCTGCTGGCCGAGGAGCTGGAAGTGGACCCGGGCAGGGTGAGGCTCGAGCAGGCGATGCCCGGCGCGCGCTTCAAGGGCATCCGGCTGCGCACCAGCGGCAGCGGCAGCAGCTCCGGGACGTTCCGCGCCCTGCGACTGGCGGGAGCGACCGCGCGCGAGATGCTGATCGCAGCGGCGGCGCAGGTCTGGCAGGTCGATCGCTCCAGCTGCCGCGCCGCGCTCGGTTCGGTGATCCACACACCGTCGGGCCGGACGCTCGGCTACGGCCGCCTGGCCGGGGCGGCGGCCCGACAGACGCCGCCGAGCGATCCGCCGCTGAAGGACGCCAGGAATTTCCGTCTGATCGGAACGCGCGTGAAGCGCACCGATGGTCCGGCGATCGTGCGGGGCGGCGCGGTCTACGGCATCGACGTGCGCGTGCCCGGCATGCTCGTCGCGGTGATGGAGCGGTGTCCCTACCTGGGCGGCAAGGTTGCAGGCTTCGACGCGAGCAAGGCCCTGGCGACCCCCGGTGTGCGTCATGTCGTCCCGATCAAGAGCGGGATTTCGACCGGCGTGGCGGTGGCCGCGGACAACACCTGGGCCGCCCTCAAGGGCCGCGAATCGCTCCTCGTGACGTGGGACCCCGGACCGAACCGGGACTTCGATTCGGAGCGTTTCATCCGGACGATGGAAGAGGCGTTCTCGAAGGACGGTTATCCGATTCGCCGGGACGGGGATGCGGAAGGTGCTATGGGCTCCGCGGCCACCACGCTCGAGGCGGTCTACGAGTATCCGTTCCAGGCGCACGCCCCGCTCGAGACGATGAACTGCACGGCCGACATGCGGAAGGAATCGTGCGAGGTCTGGGCGCCGACCCAGACCCCCGAGACCGCCTTCAACGACATCATCAAGACCTACGGCCTGCCTCCCGAGGCGGTCCAAGTGCACACGACCCTGCTCGGTGGCGGCTTCGGGCGCCGGCTCTTCGTGGACTACGTCCACGAAGCGGTCGAGCTGTCGAAGGCGATCGGCAAGCCCGTGCAGCTGCTCTGGACCCGGCCGGACGACATGCGGCACGGCTTCTTCCACCCGGCCTCCGTCGATCGGCTGCGCGCCGGTCTCTCCGCCGACGGAACGGTGCTGGCCTGGCTGCACAAGGCCGTGGGCTCGGATCTGTCGATGTTCGGTCTCCCGAGCGAGGAGGAGAAGAAAGACCAGCAGCGGTACGCGAAGGATGGATCCCCCTGGGGGGCGTACGACAACCCTTATGGCTTCCCGGCCATGAAGGTGGATTACGTCCCGGTGGATAGCCCCGTGCCCACGGGCGCATGGCGCGCCGTGGAGTACCCCTCGCGTGTCTTCGCCCGCGAGTCGTTCATCGACGAGATCGCGCGCGCGGGAGGGAAGGACCCGCTGCGGCTGCGCATCGACCTGCTCCGGCCCGGGAACATCCTGGAGCTCGGCGATCAGCGCATCGATCGCGGTCGGATGATCAAGGTTCTGGAGATCGCCCGGGACAAGACCGGCTGGGCCACTCCCCTGTCCTCCACGAAGGATCGGCTGCGGGGACGCGGCGTGGCCGTCAACTCCTACTTCGGCGAGAGCTACGTCGCCGAGGTGGCCGAGGTGTCCGTCGCACGCGACCTCGGCGATCTTCGCGTGGACCGCGTCGCGTGCGTCGTCGATTGCGGAGTGGCGATCAACCTGGCCGGTCTCGAGGGCCAGATCGAGAGCGGAATCACCTGGGGACTCTCGGCCGCCCTGCACGGAAAGATCGACTTCCGCGACGGCCGGGCGCTTCAGGAGAGCTACACCGACTTCGAGGTCATGCGCATGGACGAGTCGCCCGTGATCGAGACCCACCTCGTTCCCAGCCAGGCGCCCCCCTCGGGATTCGGAGAACACTCGGTCCCGCCCGTCGCCCCCGCCGTCGCGAACGCCGTGTTCGCCGCGACGGGGCGGCGGGTCCGCAGACTTCCCATCACGCCGGCCAGGCTGCGCGCGTAGCCGTCGAGCAACAGCGGCGATGGGCTCCCGGCTTCGGACCCCCAGGCCGCCATGCTAAGCTCTCATCATCACCGGGAGGATAAGATGCGTCGCATGCGAGCACGAGGAATTTCCATGACTGCGACCGCACTGGTCGCGTCGGCGGCTCTCGCCGCCGGCGGCTCCGCCGATGCGCCGGCCTCCTCGTCGCGGGCCTTCGAGTTCAAGTACACGGTCCGCGTGAAGGAGCCTCCCAAGGACGCGGCCCGCCTGCAGCTCTGGATTCCGGTTCCCACGTCGGACGCCCAGCAGGAGATCTCGAATCTCAGCATCAAGAGCCCCCTGCGCTACGAGATGCATGAGGACGCGGAGTATCACGACCACTACGCCTACCTGGACTTCGACCCGCGCAAGCAGCCGGTGCCGATCGAGATCGAGATGACCTTCAAGGCCGTGCGGCGGGAGAACCGGGTCGCCGTGCGCGACGCAGGCGCCCCTTCGGCAGCCGTCTCCAGGCCGGCGGATCTGAGGCGATCGCTCGCTCCCGACCATCTCGTGCCGCTCGACGGTCCGATCGGCAGTCTCGCGTCCGATCAGACGAAGGGCCTGGAGCGGCCGCTCGACAAGGCGCGTGCGATCTACGACTACGTCCTGTCGGTGATGCGCTACGACAAGACCGGGGAGGGCTGGGGCCGCGGAGACGCGGTCTACGCTTGCAGCGTCAAGAAGGGAAACTGCACCGACTTCCACGCGCTCTTCATCGGCATGATGCGCGCTTCGGGCATCCCCGCCCGGTTCGAGATCGGATTCCCCCTGCCCCGCGACAAGAAGAGCGGCGAGATATCCGGATACCACTGCTGGGCCCAGTTCTGGATCGACGGTCTGGGGTGGATCCCGATCGATGCCTCCGAGGCCTGGAAGGACCCGGCGCGCCGCGACTACTTCTTCGGCGCGCACGACGTCAACCGGATCCTGTTCACCCGGGGGCGCGACATCCGGCTCGACCCGGCGCAGCAGGGCGACCCGCTGAACTACTTCGTCTATCCCTACGCCGAGATCGACGGCAAGCCCTGGACGGGGATCCGGTCGACCTTCTCGTTCAGCGATCTCGCGCCCACGGTCGCGGACGCCTCGTCCCCGCGGGGCGCGGCCGACTGAGACTCGCCCCCGTGGATTTCCGTTACCGGGGGTCGGACGTCTGCGAGGCCCGGCGCTCCTGGAGGGCGCGGACGAGGAGGTAGGCGCCGAAGATCATCGGAGCCACCGGCCACCACTGTTCGACCCAGTCGAGCGACACCCCGAAGCGGGTGTTGAGGAGCAGAATGAAACCGCCGACGATGAGGGCGCCGCCTCCGAAGATCGAACCGCGGATTCCGGGGCTCTTGAAGTCCTGCGGCAGCTCGATCGAGACGTTCCCGGCGAGGGCGTCGTTGTAGAGGGAGGCTCGGCGGGCCGCGTCGATGATGTTGTAGAGCCAGAAGAACGCCACGAACAGCCCGAAAAGGGGGCTCAGGCGGTCGAGCGTCCCCGAGGACATGATCGTGATCAGGGTGCCGATGACCGCCGCGTGCACGAACCCGCGCTGGTAGTAGCCCACGTACACCTGTCCCAGGCCAGGCATCATCGAAAGGATCGCCGCGATCGCCGGCGACTTGCTCCGCGAGTCCCTCATCCCGGTCTGCAGCGGGACCACCGGGGGTGCCTGGGGATGGGAAGGGACGTGCGGCACCGACGATTCCTGCATGGCGTTCATCTGGATCCTCCCTCGTTCGTATCGTGTGTCGTCTGCTGAGACGCAATCCGATCCCACACGGTTCCAACTTCCTTCTTCAGCCCGTCCCATGCCACTTTCGAGCGACGCCTCGCCGTGGTCGTGAGCTCACGAGTCGCGTCCTGGACCCGCGCCTTCGTGCCGTCCCAGCGCGAGCGCACCGCACTGCGGATCCGGGGGGCTTCCACCGCGGCGGCGTCCGCCGGCAGCGTGGCCTGCACCGTCCGGACGAGACCGAGCGCCCTCCCCGGTACGTCCGCGAACGGCGCGTTGGGAGCGCCAAACAGGAGGAGCACGAGGAGCGACCCGGCGTACGCCCCTTCCCAGGCGATCCTCGGGCGATGCGCGAGCCGCCGCCAGCCGGCTGCGAGACGCGCCATCCAGACGGAAGACGGCGCCGCGCGCCCCGAGGTCCGGGCCAGGACCCCGGGAACAAAGAGCGCGTCCGGTTCCAGCTCGGCGAAGGACGGAAGATCGGTCGCGAGCCGTGCGAGGGCCGCCGCCAGGCGGCCGCAGTCGTCGCAGCCGTCGAGGTGCATGCGAACCATCTCGTCGTCCGTCGGCCCGAGCAGCCGGTCGACGTGGTCGCACAGCCGCGCACGGGCGCTCCCGCACGTCGAGCCGCTGGTGCGCGCCAGGACCGCGCCGAGAAGACTCGCCGGCGGAGAGACCGGCGCGCCCGCTTCGGCCAACAGGCTCTTGAGGTCGCGGCACAGGGCGCACGAGCGGAGATGCTCTTCGACCGCCCGGCGATCCGCCTGGCTCAACCGCCCCTCCAGGAGATCGTCGAGCCGCTCGATGATTGAGTCGCAGGTCGCGTCGTTCACCCGTCACGCTCCATACGATGGATCGAGGCGCCGCACTCGCGTGGCCAGATCGAGCCGGGCCCGGTTGCAGCGCGACTTGACCGTGCCGATCGGGACCTTCAGCAGAGTCGCGATCTCCTCCACTTTCAAGCCCTGGATCTCCTTCAGCATGAGGATCTCCCGGTCGGAATCGCTCATCCGGTCCATGGCGCGATACAGCAGGTCCCGCGCCGAACGCGACGCCGTGGCCTCCTCCGGCGTCGGCCCCGACGACACAAGGTGCTCCGGGTCGTCGGCGAGGTCTTCCGACCCCCGGGGACGCGCCTTCCGCCTCCTCAGGGCGTCGATGCAGACATTGCGCGACAGGCGCAGGACCCACGGCAGAAAGGCCTGATCCCCGTGGAAGGACTCCAGACGCTCGTAGACCCGGACGAAGACCTCCTGCGCCACGTCCCGGGCGTCCTCGGCGTTCCGCATGTAGTGGCAGGCGACCGAGTACACGCGCGCCTGGAAGAGGCGCACCAGCGCCTCCCAGGCGAGGTCGTCTCCCCGGCGGCAACGTTCCAGGAGGGTGGCGACGTCCAGCAACGCTCTCTCCCGCTTGCTTCCCTACGCCCCGGCCCGCGTTCCATCGACCTCGGGGTGGCGCTCACCCTGCAGGACGGATGGGACCGCCCCCAGGTTCGAGGAATCTCGGGGCCGGGATACCCGCTCGGTGGAGACTTTACCCCGAACTCGAGGCGGAAGAAGACGATCGGAAGGATCCGGCCTGCTGCCGGCGAAGCTCCCGCAGGGCGCGGTAGCCTGTCAGTCTGCCACGCTGTTCGTCCCAGAGACGGTAGGTGAACGATCGCAGACTGGAAAGCAGCGTGATCGGCTTCACGCGTTGGAAGAGCGGGTCGGCCCGGTGGCAGGGTTCCAGGTTGTAGTTCGGAATGCGCGGGCTCAGATGGTGAATGTGGTGGAACCCGATGTTGCCCGAGAACCACTGCAGGATCCTCGGCAGCCGGTAGAACGAGCTCCCCTGGAGGGCCGCTTCCGCGAATCCCCAGCTCTCGCGTCTCTTCCAGTACACCCCTTCAAACTGATGCTGCACGTAGAACAGCCAGAGACCGACCGTTCCGGTCAGCGTCATCACCGGAAGTTGAATCAGCACGTAGGCCTTGAGGCCGACGGTCAGGCTCATCACGACCGCGATCAGGAGGAGCGCTCCGTTCGTCCAGTGCACCTCGAGGCGTTCCCGCCTGCCGACCGCGCGCGACGGGAATCTCTGGTGGATCAGGAACAGGTACAGGGGGGCGATGACGAACAGCACGAAAGGATTGCGGAAGACCCGGTACGCGAGACGCTTCCAGCGGGGCGCATCGATGTACTCCTGCACCGTCAGCGTCCAGATGTCCCCCGTGCCGCGCCGATCCAGATCGCCCGAGGTCGCGTGATGCAGGGCGTGCTTCTGCCGCCATTGGAGGTACGGCGTGAACGTCAGGACCCCGGTGACGAATCCCAGGACATGATTCGCATGCTGCGATCGAAAGAAGGAGCCGTGGCCGCAATCGTGGAAGATGATGAAGATGCGAATCATGAATCCGGCGGCGGCGACGGACACCGCCAGCGTCAGCCAATAGGAGACGTGCAGCGTCCAGATCATCAGCCCGCAGAGAGCCAGGTACGGCACGAGCGTGTTGACGACCTGCCAGATGCTCTTTCGCAGCATCGGCTCCTGGTACCTGATCACGGCCCGCTTCCAGGACAGCATGTCAGGTCACGATAGGTCAATTCACTTTACTTGTCAAACCAAGGAGTGCGATACTGACATTGTTTATGAATTGTTAATCGATTACAGTTAAGTTACGAGAGGACCATTCCTATGGACATCTCCCTGGTGATCGGGCGCCGGCTGAAGGAGTTGGGTCTCGAGCAGCGCGACCTGGCGCGGGCCGCCCAGGTGACGGAATCGTACATCTCGCAGCTGCTGGGCCGGAAGAAGGCCCCGCCCGCGCCCGATCGCACCGATCTCTATGACAGGCTGGGGAAGATCCTGAAGTTCCCGCACGGTGAGCTGGCGCGCCTGGCCGGCCTGCAGCGCCGCGAGGCTCTGAAGAAGCGCCTGGGTGACACTCCGACGCCCCTGTTCAAGGAGGTCCGCGGCCTGATTCTCCGCAAATGCCCGCCCGCCAGGGGCAAGCACCTGCGCCCCATCTTCGAGAAGGAGGCCTTCGGCGAGCTCGAGCGTCTGGTGACTCAGAAGCTGCTGGACGTGGTCAAGAGACTGGCGACGGAAGAACTGCAGAATGAGCGCTGGGTCCGCCTGGTCGCCCGCCTCAGCCACAGACGCTTCGATCAGATGCGCGTCCTGGTGCTCGAGTTCCTCGACACCGACATTTTCAACCTGTCGGCGGAACAGTGCGTCGTCTTCATGGATCCGCTGATCGAGTCCTGGGACATCGACCTGGCGACGTTCGGCATGGAGATCGTCCTCAGCCGCAGAGTCGCGCGGGAACCCCTGAAGAAGTTCGACTTCATCGAGCGGGGCCCCGAAACGCAGCCGATCGACGAGCCGGGGCTGAAGGATTTCCTGAAAGACCCTGCCCTGGGCGGCACCGCGACCGGGGAGGAGATCGAGTTCCTGAAGAAGCTGAGATTCCAGGGGAAACGACCGACCGCTCTCTACTATTACCGGGAGCTTCAGAGCCTCAGAGATCCATTGCACTTCGCTCCGCGAGCAGCCGGCCGCGCCGTCGCAGCCAGGTCGTGAAGTCGGCCACGTTGACATCGGCGTGCCTGGTCGAGTACGATTGGCACTCCACAGCACCGAGTGCCAAGAGGACCGTGACCATCCCCCGGCCTTCGACCCACTCTCAAACGGAGGTCTTCCCGATGAAAACGACTGTCAGACCCCTGAGCGACCGGATCCTGATCAAGAGAGTCGAGCCCGAACACAAGATGAAGGGCGGCATCATCATCCCCGATACGGCCAAGGAGAAGCCGCTCGAGGGGAAGGTCGTGGCCGTCGGAGCAGGTCGTCTTGACGACAACGGCAAGCGGATCGCGCTGGAAGTCAAGGCCGGCGACCGCATCCTTGTCGGCAAGTACACCGGCACCGAGGTCAAGATCGACGACGTTGAGCACGTGATCGTCCGCGAAGAAGATATCCTCGGCATCATCAGCTGAAAGGGGAAGAATCCATGTCTGCAAAAGAGATCATCTATTCGGAGGATTGCCGTCAGGCGATCCTCCGCGGCGTGAACAAGCTGGCCGGCGCGGTGAAGGTCACACTCGGACCCCGGGGCCGGAACGTGGTCCTCGAGAAGAAGTTCGGGGCACCGACCAGCACCAAGGACGGTGTCACCGTGGCGAAGGAGATCGAGCTCCAGGACCCCCGGGAGAACATGGGCGCCCAGCTCGTTCGTGAAGTCGCGAGCAAGACGTCCGAGGTCGCCGGGGACGGAACGACCACGGCGACGGTCCTGGCGCAGGCGATCTATCGCGAAGGCGTCAAGGCGGTCACCGCCGGCGCCAACCCCATGGACCTCAAGAGGGGGATCGAGAAGGCCGTCGAGAAGGCGATCGAGGAGATCAAGAAGATCTCGAAGCCCGTCGGCGGCAAGGCGATCGCCCAGGTCGGCACGATTTCCGCCAACAACGACGAGACCATCGGCGAGATCATCGCCCAGGCGATGGACAAGGTCGGCAAGGACGGCGTCATCACGGTGGAGGAGGCGAAGGGGCTCGAGACCTCCCTCGAGATCGTCGAGGGGATGCAGTTCGATCGCGGCTACCTCAGCCCCTACTTCGTCACCGACGCCGAGCGCATGGAGTGCGTGCTGGAGAACCCGTACATCCTGAACCACGAAAAGAAGATCTCCAACATGCGCGAGCTCCTGCCGCTTCTGGAGCAGGTCGCCAAGAGCGGGCGCCCGCTGGTGATCATCGCCGAGGATGTCGAGGGTGAGGCGCTGGCAACGCTGGTCGTGAACAAGCTGCGCGGCACGCTTCAGGTGCTGGCCGTCAAGGCGCCGGGCTTCGGCGATCGCCGCAAGGCGATGCTCGAGGACCTCGCGATCCTCACCGGCGGCAAGTGCATCACCGAGGACCTCGGCATCAAGCTCGAGAACGTCAAGATCGAGGACCTCGGCCAGGCCAAGAAGATCACCGCCGACAAG
>DASQAT010000039.1 GCA_035635555.1 Candidatus Dormiibacterota bacterium | reverse complement strand
TTCGGCGATCGCCGCAAGGCGATGCTCGAGGACCTCGCGATCCTCACCGGCGGCAAGTGCATCACCGAGGACCTCGGCATCAAGCTCGAGAACGTCAAGATCGAGGACCTCGGCCAGGCCAAGAAGATCACCGCCGACAAGGACAACACGACGGTCGTCGAGGGCAAGGGGAAGCGCGCCGATGTCGAGGGCCGGGTGAAGCAGATCCGGGCCCAGATCGAGGAGACCACGTCCGACTACGATCGCGAGAAGCTGCAGGAGAGGCTCGCGAAGCTGGTCGGGGGGGTCGCCATCATCAAGGTCGGCGCGGCCACCGAGAGCGAGATGAAGGAGAAGAAGTCCCGCGTCGAGGATGCCATGCACGCGACCAAGGCGGCCGTCGAGGAGGGGATCGTCCCCGGCGGCGGCATCGCCCTGGTGCGCGCCATCCCGGCGCTGGAAACGCTCAAGGAGAAGAATGAGGACGTCCAGACCGGCATCAACATCGTCCGCCGGGCTCTGGAGGAGCCGATCCGGCAGATCGCCATCAATGCCGGATTCGAGGGTTCGATCATCGTGCAGCAGGGAAAGGAGCAGGACAAGGCGTCCATCGGCTTCGATGCCTACGCCGGCAAGTGGGTCGACATGTTCCAGGCCGGTATCATCGACCCGACCAAGGTCACCCGCACGGCCCTGCAGAACGCGGCCAGCATCGCGGCTTTGATGCTGACCACCGAGGCGATGATCCACGAGATCCCCGAGAAGGAGAAGGCCGGCGCCGGCATGCCCGGCGGTCCTGGCGGCATGGGCGGGGACATGTACTGATTCCCTGCCTCACGTTCGTGCAATACACAAGCCCCCCGGGTCCGTCCCGGGGGGCTTCGTTTTTCAGGCGACCCCACCGTTCACCTGCCTGTGACCCGAGGGTCACAGAACCTTCACCGCCCGCGGCTACAAGGTCGTGCATGAGAATGGAGGAATGAAGACCATGGACGAAGAATCGGGAGAGATTCTCGTGCTGCGCGATCCGCTGCGCCCCTTCATCGAGATGCATATCAGGGGAGCGAACCCGGACGCGTACCGTGTGGTGCGGCTGGACCGTCACGAGTCCCGGCGGCTCGCCGCGCTCATCCTTTATCAGGCGGAGAGACTGGGCAGCGCGTGGCTGGGGCCGGTCGCGGAGTCCGGCGAGGAGGAGTCGAAGAGCGCCTGAAACGATCGGCTTTGCTAGAATGCCCGCCACGGATCCGGACCCGTCCGGGAGGATGAGGCGTGACGATCGCTGTGGCGCGGTTTCCAGTAGCCTTCATTGCCGTCGCCCTGATCGGCACCGTCCTCTGGGACGCCTTCGAGGCGATTGTCCTGCCGCGGCGCGTCACGCGCCGGTGGCGCCTGGCGCGCCTCTTCTACCGTCTGAGCTGGTCGCTCTGGGCCGCTGTCGCACGCCGGATCGGCTCGCGCGCGAGGCGCGAGTCCTTCCTGGGCGTCTTCGGACCGCTCTCGCTGCTGTTCCTTCTGGCGCTGTGGGCCGCGAGCCTCGTGCTCGGATTCGGAGCGCTCCAGTGGTCACTCGGGACCACGCTGCACACGCTCGACGCGCCACCGTCGTTCGGGACTTATCTCTACCTGAGCGGCACGACTTTCTTCACGCTCGGTCTGGGGGACGTGGCGCCACGCGGGCCGCTGGCACGCAGCCTGACGGTCGTGGAGTCCGGGGTCGGCTTCGGTTTCCTGGCCCTCGTGATCGGCTACTTCCCCGTCCTCTACAACGCCTTCTCAAGGCGCGAGGTGTCGATCACGCTCCTCGATCCGAGGGCCGGTTCCCCCCCGACGGTCGACGAGCTGCTGCTCCGCCACGGCCGGGAGCGCCTGCATCACCTGGATCGATTCCTGCACGAATGGGAGAAGTGGACCGCGGAGCTGATGGAGAGCCACCTCTCCTATCCCGTCCTCGCCTATTTCCGCTCGCAGCACGCTCACCAGTCGTGGCTCGCCGCTTTGACGACGGTCCTCGACTCCTGCGCGCTTCTCATGGCCTGCGTCCGGGACGAGTCGTCCTGGGAGGCGCGCGTCACGTTCGCGATGGCCCGGCACGCCGTCGTCGACCTCGCCCAGGTCTTCCGCCTCGAGCCGCGCGCGCCCTCTCCGGACCGACTCTCCCCTGCGGATGCCGCCCGGCTCTTCCGGCTGCTCGGCGAAGCCGGCCGGCCGGTCTCCGACACCGCCGATGCGGCGCAGCGCCTCGCGGATCTTCGCGGGACCTACGAGCCGTACGTCAACGCGCTCTCGGAGCGCCTGCTGATGCCTCTCCCCGCCTGGACCTCGACCCGCGCCTCGCCCGCGAGAGCGCACGCCGACAATTGAGCGACCCTGGGCGGCCAGGAGCTGCGCGGTGAAGCGGGAGCCGCCGTCCCGGCCGGGAGCGCCGTGCTCTGCTTCATTGCTCGTAGTTCTCGACGATCCCGGGCGGCCGGACGCGCGCCTGCGCGGGGTCGTCACCGAACTCCCTGAGCGCCCGACGCTGGCGCAGCAAATCCCAGCACTGATCGAGCTCGATCTTGAGCTGATCCAGTCGCTGACGGTCAGCGTCCGAGAGCTTCCCCTGCTCGAAGAGCCGGTGCTCTTCCTTGACGAGATGTTCGATGTGCCGGCGTACCGGCTGGTCGGACTCCTGTTCGGCCATGAACGCACCTCTCTGGGCCTCGGGTGGCCTGTTTGATGTGTCTCCTCTTTACTTCATCCTGACCGTCTGCACCCACGAGCCTGTCTTGCCGAAATCGTCGGAGACAATGATTCCGTTCCTGCCCGCGACGTAGACGTACTTTCCGTCGCTGCTCGTGGCGATGGCTACCCCGCCCGTCTCTTCTGCGATATTGAACTTGTCCCTGAAGCTCTCCTGGGCCTTCTGCGCCCAGAGGGGCCGGGCGAGCAGGACCAGGCTCGCGACCACGAGACACACGGTCACGGTCATCCACAAGTCCCGATACGTCCACCGGAAGACACGACGCTCTGCCATGGAGTGGCCTCCTTTCACGGAATCGCAGTCTAGCAGATCGCATCTGGGGGCGGCCCGGGCGGAAGCCGGCCTGACCCGGCCGCGGCACGCTTTCGCGACCCTCATCGCCTATACTGGCTGGCACAGGCGGGGTCGGAAGCCAGCGCTCGCCGATGCTTGAGGGAGGTTCCCATGCTGTCATGGCGCCAGTCATCTGCTGTCGTCGCGGCCCTGCTTCTCGCCCTCGCCGTCGTGCCGAAGGCCAGGCCGGCCGACAAGGAAAAGATGCCCGAACCCGAGCCCTTCGGTCGATTCACCGTGGACCAGGTCGAGAGGCGCCTCGGGCAGCCCAACATCCATATCTACGACGGCAACCGCCCCGAGACCTACGCCGAAAACCATGTTCCGGGCGCCGTCCGCCTGAACAGCAAGGACATCAAGGAAGGGGTCCTGCCGGCGGACAAGGACACCACGCTGATCTTCTACTGCATGAACGAGCTCTGAATGGAGTGCCACCACGCGGCCCGGAGGGCCGCCGATCTCGGCTACCGCGAGATCTTCGTCATGCCGTCGGGAATCCAGGGCTGGATCAAGGCAGGAAAGCCGGTCGTCAAGGGGGACGCACCTCGCTGACGGGCTGACCCTGCCGGCTACATCACGTCGAAGGCGTCCACGACGACCCAGCTGCAGCATCCGGCCGGGTTCCACGCACCCGTGGTCTTGATCGTCAGCGTGTGGGGACCCGGAGACAGGCCGCTGGCCGTGTACATGACGGCCTGTGCCTGCTCGGTCGGCGCGTAGCCATCGACCGTCGCCTTCAGCGCACCGTCCAGATAGACCTCCGCGATCCCGCCCCAGACAGCCTTGAAGCCGATCCAGCGGACTCCGGTTCCGTTGAAGGGGAGCGTGGCGGTCCCGATCGGATACGGCGATTCGACGATCGAGCCGCCGCTCAGATCGGAGCGATGCTGCGGGTACCACACTCCCGTGTAGAGGACGGATGGATTGTTCTCCTCGATGCGCGTGGTGCCCGAAGGCACGGCGCCGGCCAGGGGCACCTGCGCCGGCGCCCATGACCAGGACAACATCACCAGCAGCGCCGGCACGATGTGTGCCGCCAGCGCTCGTCGCCGCGTATGCTTGTTCGGTCTCATTGCGATGCACCCTCCTTAGGAGCAACAAGGATGGCCCGATCCATGGACGCGCGCGTATCGGGTAGATACCCCGATGCCTTGACGGAAAAACACTGTGAGAGCGTCATGGAGGGGGCCGAGAGGCGTGCCGGATCGGATCCTGCCGCGCCGGCATCTCCTGCTGATGAGAGACCGTCAAGTCTGTTGATGCTCGTCCAGGCACTGGAGCGTCAGGCCGCCGTGGCTCCAGGCGGCCCCCGCCGCCAGGGCCATCGACACGAAGATCACCTCGCCGATCTCGGCGTCGCTCGCCCCGGCCTTGCGCGCGCGCCGGGAGTGCGCGTCGATGCACCACGGGCACTGCGTGATGTGCGCGATACCGATCGCGATCAGCTCCTTCGTCTTGAGGGGCAAGGCGCCGTCCGCGAACGCCTTGCCGTCGAACTCGAGGAACGCCCGGTAGGACTCGGGCGCCAGCTCCCGCATGCGCTTGAACTGTTTCTTCACGTCTACGCCGTGGAACACCATGGTCGCGACTCCTTTCAGTGGAAGACCTGATGGAACAGATCCAGCATGGCGGCCCAGGACTTCGCGTCGGCGTCCGCGTTGTACGCCAGACCGTCCATCCCGCTCTTGTCCGCCCGAGGGTTGGTGAAGCTGTGCTTCGCCCCCGGATAGCTGATCACCTCGAACTTCGCCCCCGCGGCCGTCATCTCGCTCTTGAACGCCTCCACCTGCCGGGGCGGGATCATCGGATCGTCGGCGCCCGTGAGGACGAGGATGCGCGCCTTGATCTTCCCTTTCCCGGCCGGCGTCTTCGTCGCCAGATGTCCGTGGAACGTCACGACCGCGTCGAGGTCGGCGCCTGAGCGCGCCATGCCCAGAACGACCCCGCCCCCGAAGCAGTATCCAATCGCGGCGATCTGATCCGGGTCGACGTGAGGATCCCGCTTGAGCTGTTCCAGCGCCGCGTTGAACCGGGCGGTCAAGACCGCGGGGTCCTTCGTCGCCTCGGTCATGAACGCTTCGGCGTCCTTCGGATGCGTGGCCACCTTCCCCTTGCCGTACATGTCGAGCGCGAAGCCGACGTAGCCCGCCTGCGCCAGACGCTTCGCCTGGTCGCGGGCGTGCTCGTTGTGCCCCCACCACTCGTGCACGACCAGCACCCCGGGCCGCCTGCCCTTCGCGGCGTCGTCCCATGCGAAAAATCCCTGCAGGACGGTGTCCCCCTGCCTGTACTCGACATCCCTTGTCCGGACGGCGGCCGATACACCCGACGTCAGCGCGAGCAGCGCCGCCGCGATCGCGAACACCCGTGCCTTGTCCATGGGTCGTCCTCCTTGACGCGTTCCTGTTTACAACAGGGCGCGCCGGCACGCAAGGGGCCCGCGCGTGCAAACGCGACACGCGGCGGCCCCGGACACGGTCAGAAAGCCGACGGGCGGCGATGCGGCCGGGACAGGGATCGCAATGAGGTAACCGCCCCTTCGGGCTCGCTTGACTCCACCGCAAAGGACACTACCTTCAGTTCATCGTACGGTGCTCGTCGGGTTCGAACCGAGGGAGGGGCTCATGCTGAACAGCACTGTCACCGCGGACTCCGACCTCTGGCAGTCGGTGTTCCGGATGCTTCTGGCGCCGATCACGTGGATCGCCGGAATGCAGAAGTGGTTGCTCAATTTTTTCCTTTCGTCGTCGTCCGACTGGGCCGCCGTGGGCAAAGTCGTCTTTCTACTTCTCCCGGTCCTTCTTTTCGTGGCCGCCGTCTGGTGCACGCAGCTGTCGCTCTACACCGTGCTGTTCCGGTCGGCGCGCGTCAAATTCGCGGGGATGGTGGTCCTGAGCTGGTGGGACGCGGCCCGGGCCGTATGGTTTTACTGGATCGGGCTGTTCCGGCTGGTCGTCGTGGCTATCGGCTGGGTCCTGACTCTCGCGCGCCTCGCCCTGCGCCTTCTGATGGAAGCGCTGCGGCAGCTTCTGATCGCCCCCTTCACGTTCACGGGCCGGCTCTCCAAGAGCTACTTCCGGCCCGGCGTGCCATGGATCGCCTTCATGATGCTGCTGTTCTGGTGCCTGCTCGAGGCGACGATCTTTACCTACACCCTGTTCCCGACCGTGTCGGAGGTCCTGGCGGATCTGGTCGGGATGGAGGCGCCGCGCCTCGCCGGGCCCGTCCTGTACCTGTTCCTGCTCCTCCTGATCCTGGGCAGCTTCGCCTGCATCCAGGCTCTCATCGACAGCTTCAGGAAGCGCGAGATCAAGCTGATCGTCCAGATGGTCCTGGTCGAGCTGTTCGTGATGTTCTTCGAGGTGATGTTCCTCTATCGCGAGCTGGTGGACGCGATCACGCCCTGGATCGCGCAGCAGACCGGTGAGCGCTTCCGCCTGGGAATCGGGTTCACTCTCTCCGTGGCGACATTCGGCTGGATCGGCATCCGCGGCATGACCTGGTTCCTGTTCGGGCAGTACGGCACGCCGCCGCTTCTGGCCTTCATCTCCCGCCAGCCCCTGCCCGAGGGGGAGGCGCCGGCCCAGCAACCGGCCGGGCCGGAGCCGGCAAGTCCCTGGCACGAGCTGATCCAGGACTTCAAGCGGGAGACCGACTGGCTGCACCAGAAGTGCGACGAGATCATGGAATACCTCGCGCTGCCGTTCCTGCACGTGCTCGCCGCGGCCCTGAACTTCGTCATGATCCTGGTGGCGTCGAAGCCGGTGATCGGCCTGCCGCTGAAGAGCCTGAAGGACATCATGGACACGCGCGACATCGCCAACACCATCCGGCTGCAGCCGAAGAGAGCGGAGAGCCAGTGAGGCGCGCGCGCGTCGCGTCCCGCGGACTCCTGGCGGTCGTCCTCCTGAATGCCGTGCTGCTCGCTGGGTGCGGCCTCGAGTCCGGCGAGCGCAAGCCGCGCCTCACGCTGTTCGTCGGGGTCGATACCAGCGGGTCGTTCAGGAATTCAGGGTCCTACGACGACGCGATGGCCTTTCTCGCCTACTACATCTACGGTCATCTCCACGAGCTCGGCGGGCTCGACACGCCGCGGGAGCTGTTCGTCGGGGCGATCGGGGGGCGCAATCCCGACGAGCCGAAGGCGTTCCATCCGATCCAGGATTTCGCCGACAAGAACATCCGGGAGATCGAACACGATCTGAGGGCCTGGTTTCCGCCCAGCGACTCGTTGACCGATTTCAATCCCTTCTTCCAGCAGGTGGCCCGCATCGTGAAGGAGCGCAATCTCGTCCTGGCGCCCGTCACCCTGACGGTGGTCACGGACGGCGTCCCCGATGTCTCTCTTCACAAGGCGAAGTCCGGCTCCGCTGCGGTCTACAAGCACATCGACCTCGGGCCTCTGGAGTACCTGTCCCGGCGGATGAGCGTGCGGCTCGCCTACGTCAGCCCCCAGGTCGGCAGGAACTGGCACGACCTGGTGCCGCACCAGCGCGTCCGCCTGTGGACCGTGGACGCCGAGATCATGAAGGGCTGGAAGGGCCAGATCCGGCCGGGCGGGGCGGCGGAAGACCAGGAACGGCTGTGGGCCTGGATCCAGCACAACGTCGACTACCGGGTCCGCTCGCTCGGGACCTGATCCCTCGCAGGTACCAGGCACGCCTTCGCAAGACGGGAATCTTCTGACGCATAATCCCAGGGCGGATATGCGCTTCATAGCCGTTTCGTCTGCGGGCCGGCCGGCCCTCCTCGATCGCCGCGCGCCGGCGATCCTCATGTCGCGCCTGGTGCCCGTCCTCGCCTGGTTTCTGCTCCTGGGATGTCGCACGGCGGATCCCGCGAAGCGGATCGACGCGCTCCTGGCACCGCTCTCCAGCGACCATGCTCCGGGGGCGACGGTGATGGTGATTCGGAGTGGAGCCGTCGTGTACACGGCCTCGCTCGGGATGGCCGACGTCGAGCGCCAGATCCCGATCGGACCACGGACGGTGTTCGACCTCGCGTCGGTGTCGAAGCAGTTCACCGCCATGCTGGCCATGATCCTGCACCAGGAGGACCGGCTCGACTACGACGCCCCGGTCGTCCAATACCTGCCGGAGCTGTCCCGGTTCGGCCCGGCGATGACGGTGCGCCACCTGCTGACGCACACCTCCGGGCTGCCGGATTATTACGACACGCTGACACGCTCCGGCGCCGCCGGCTCCTGGGTCTCGAACCAGCAGGCGCTCGCCTTCCTGGCGGGATGGGGCGAGCCGGTCTTCCCCCCGGGCGAACGCTTCGAGTACAGCGACGCCGGGTACGAGATGCTCGCGCTCGTCCTCGAGAAGGCCGCCGGGGAGCCGTTCGGGGATCTCCTGCGCCGGCGGATCTTCGAGCCGCTGCGGATGAAGGACACGCGGCTGCGTGATCGTCCGGACGTCCCGGTGCCGGACCGCGCCCGCGGCTACACGCCGCTCGGCAAGGAGTTCGCTCCCAGTCCCGAGCACCCCCTGGACTACCTCGTCGGCAGTGGCGCGGTCAACACGACGCTCGACGATCTCCGCCGCTGGAACGAGGCGCTCGACGGCGGGCGCCTGGTGAGCCGCGAGACGTTCGGCGAGGCGGTGCGACCGATGCGGCTCAACGACGGCAGCGCGAGCGATTACGCCTTCGGGTGGTTTCTGAAGAGGGATTTCCTGCGCCGCCGCCTGGAGCATCCGGGGAGCTGGAACGGTTACCAGGCGTTCATCGTCCGTTACCCGGACGATGGCTTCACGGTCGTCCTGCTCGCGAACCGCTCCGACATCGATCTCGGCGATCTCGCCAACCGGATCGTGCGGATCTACGCCGGACCGTTCGGCGCCCCATGAGTCGGAGGGGCCGGACCGCGAAGATTCAGTTGGTGAGCGACCGTCCGGCGCGAGCCGTCGGGAAGCGGAACGTCAGGCCGGGGCGTACTTGGAGCGCATTGTTGTTGTCGTAGCTGACGGCGAGATACACGAGCAGGTTGGGCCGAACATACCTGCCGGCACCCAGAGTGCCAACCAGCTCTCCGCCCGAGGCTTCCGGCACAACGGCTGCTGCACCGGCCGTGTCACCTACCTCGCCCCCCGAACCGGCCGACGTGTTTCCAAACACCTCTGCGAAACACTCGATGTGATCGTTGGGACGATACACCGCTGCCAGTGCGTAGCCGATGAGGTTGTTGAGACTGGCGCCGGCCGGACTGCCGGGGACGGTGTACGACAAGTTCAAGTGCGTGTCGAAACGGCCGAGACGCTTGCTGGCGATGAAATACGCCGCATAGTCGGTCTTCCCGGTCCCAATGAGAGTGTCGCGCGCGGTCGGGAATTTGACCTCCCCCGCCATCGCCATTGCCGGAACCCGCCGACCCTCCTGCATGAACCGATATGTGAGCGTCACCTCGAAGTCTCCGCTGCCGGCCGCGTGCTCGCCGGCCTTCGGACGGATGGCGGTGTACGGCACCGGCTCCATGATGAGCTCCAGATTGTCCGTCACGCCGTATTCGGCCAGAAAGGGGAGGGCGGCTTCCGTTCCCTCGGACGATCTCTGGAATTCATACGCGCTGCCGGTTTTCCACCAGCCCGCCGGAAGCAACCGCGCGGTCTCCGTCTCCAGGGTCTGAGCGAAGCACACGCTCGCGCCAAATCCTGCGAAGAGCAACGCGGCCAAACCGGATAACGCACGCCCACGGATGCTCATCGTTCTCCTCCTCTGAGTCGGCAACCCGAGACCGTGCTGAGTGTATACCCTCCCGGGGCCTCGTCCGAAGGTCATCTGGCTCATGAACTGCGGCGACAGTGCAGCAAGTCGGGACGGTCCTGAGAATCCGGTCCTCGACTCGTGCCGGGACGACGAAAGAAGAAAATGTGGCGAAGGATCTTGCCGACAAAACCCCTCTCACAGCCGGATGACGAGTGACCCGGCGCGGTCGCCATCGGCGGGACCCGCACGACTGGTGCGACCGACCCGCCACTGAGTGACCACATAAGGAGAGCGATCATGAAGCCCGCTTCGACTTTCGCGATCCTGTCCGTCCTGGCTCTCTGCGCGGTGATTCTTGTTCCAGCTGCTCCTGGAGCCGGTACGAAGGATGCAAAACGCTGGACGGACCGGTTCGACACGTCGACCTGCGCATGGTCGTCGACCGGGAAGAACGATTTCTTCATCCTGGAGCCAGGCTACCGGCAGGTTTTCGAGGGGCATGAAGACAAGGATTCGGTGCACCTTGAGATCACCGTCCTTGCCGAGACGCAGACGATCGCCGGCATCGAGACCCGGGTCGTCGAAGAGAAGGAGACCCACAACGGGGCTCTGGAAGAGGTCTCGCGAAACCTCTTCGCTGTTTGCGGCCCCGGGAACGATGTCTTCTACTTCGGTGAGGCGGTGGACATGTACAAGGACGGCAAGGTCGCCAACCATGAGGGCGCCTGGACCGCGAACACGGGAGGAGCCAAAGCCGGCCTCTTCATGCCCGCGAGACCGCTCCTCGGCGCACGGTTCTATCAGGAAATCGCTCCCGGCGTCGCCATGGACCGCGTGGAGATCGTGAGCGACAGCGAATCCTTGAAGTCTCCGGCCGGGGGCTTCGACGGATGTGTGAAAACCGAGGAGACCACTCCCCTCGAGCCCGACGCGAAGGAGTACAAGATCTTCGCTCGGGGGGTCGGGCTCGTCCAGGACGGCACACTCGTCCTGGTGAAATACGGGCTCACTCCGGGCCAGAAGCCTTGAGTCGCCCTGTGTCCAGCACTGGCATCAGGACGCTGATCCACGCTGGAATCGTCGTGTGCATGGCGGGCCTCGCCGTATCGGCTGAGTTCGGACAAGACCGGACCACGTGCGGGCTTGCCGGCACTGTCACGGACGCTAACAGGGCTCCCCTTGCCGGAGCGACAGTCCGGATCGAGAGTCACGCCCTCATCGGTGGCCCCCGAAGCGTCACCACGGGCAAGGACGGACGCTTCAGGTTTTCGGATCTGCCACCCGGTGAGTACACCATCACCGTCGACCTTCAGGGGTACAAGACGGTCGTGATCGAGAAGACGCGTCTTTCCGTGGGCATGAACGCCGAAATCCCGATCGGGATGGTCCCCTACGCGGGCGTGGAAGTCGTGCGGGTCCTCGCGTCTCCGGTCCCCATCGATACCACGAGCTCCTCGACGAGCACGGTGCTTCCGCCGGAGATCCTGAGAAACATCCCGACCGACAGGGACACGTCGCACGTTCTGGACCTCGCCCCCGGCATCAACATCGAGTCGGCCTATGGTGGCGGAGAGGAGGCGGGAAACTCCTACGAAGTCGATGGCGTGGACATCTCCGATCCCGAAGGGGGAGCACCCTGGTCGCTCTTCAACTACAGCCTCATCGACGAGGTCCAGATCGCCGGCCTGGGCGCGCCCGCGGAGTACGGAGGATTCACGGGGGCTGTCTTCAACAGCGTCACGCGCTCGGGCGGGAACGATGTCTCCGGCTCGGCCGAGCTCTATTACACCAACGAGGCGCTCAGCGGTCTGCAAAACCACAGGGAGGGAAGCCTCCAGGTCGGAGGACCGTTTCGCAAGGACCGGCTGTGGTACTTCGCCTCCGGGCAGTATGTCAGCGATATCTCGAACGAGGGCGGCCCGGACCAGACGGAGACCGACCCGAGACTGTTCGCGAAGCTCACCTGGCAGGCGAGCCCCGCCAATACCGTGCAGGGCTGGCTCGAAGAAGACCATCCGCGGGTCATCGGGCGCAACGGCGACGAGTTCACGCCGCTTGAAGCCACGGCCAACGAGAACAACCCCGAGCTCGTCTGGAACCTGGCCTGGAGATCCATTCTCTCCGCCCGCTCGATCCTGAACGTGACCTGGGCCGGATATACCGGCTATCACCATTTCGATCCCCACAACGGGTTTTCCATTCCCGGACGGATCGACGCGCAGACCGGCTTCGCCTCGAACAACGCCGCGCTCTTCCAGAAGTTGGACCGGACCCGCAATCAGCTCAACGCGTCCCTCACGCATGCCGCGGGGAACCACGATGCCAAGTTCGGAACGGAGATCGAACGTTCCCTGCTGCACAGCCGCGCCGGCTTCCCGGGCGACGCGTTCTTCTCGGACAATGAGGGCCCCCAGGTGGACCCGAGCACGGGGAATCCGGACTCCTTCACGCTGGCCTTCCTGGGCGGCGGCTACGAGGTCCGGCCGAAGAACGAGCGGATCTCCCTGTACGCCCAGGACGCGTGGCGGATCACGCCCCGGTTCACGCTGAATCCCGGGGTGCGTGTGGATTTGAACAGAGGGAGCGTCTCGGGGGCCACGGTATTCAGGACCACCGGGCTGGCGCCGCGGATCGGTTTCGCGTGGGATCTGAAAGGCGACGCGAAATCCGTTCTCAGGGCGCACTACGGGCGCTATTACGAGGCGCTCTATTCGACCTTTTACCAGTTCATCGATCAGGGGGCATTCTTTCCCCTCACCAAGCAGAGGACCTTCAACACGAGCGGCTTCACCGATACCGTTGCGACCCTGCCCGGCCGGAGCGTCTCCGGAGCTCCGGGCATCCGGCAGCCCTACCTCGATCAGTACATCCTCGGCTTCGATCGGGAGGTCTTCCACGGGACCGTCGTGAGCGGCACGCTGGTGTTCAGACGGAGCGCCGATTTCATAGAGATTGTGAGCCGGAATGGGCAGTTCGTGCCCGTTCCGGGGCAGGTGCCGGGGACCGGCCAGCAGGTCACCCTGTTCGACTACCTGAATCCGACCACCGACGTGCTCGTCTACGACAACCCGCGCGGACTGAACCGCACTTACAGAGGAGCGATCTTCTCCCTGACGCGCCGAATGAGCGGGAACTGGCAGCTTGTCGCCTCGTATGTCTATTCCCAGGCGCGCGGTAACGTCGACAACCTGCTGGGTTTCGACACGAGCATTCCAGACACCAATAATCCCGACCTGCTCGGCCAGGTCCTGCAAACCCCAAACTCCTTGGTGAATGCGCGGGGTCGCCTCACCCACGATCAGACGCATCAGATCAAGCTGCAGGCCACCTGGATCCTTCCATCGCGTCACCTGTCAGTCTCCGGGAATTACACGTTCCACTCCGGCGACACCTGGACTCCTCGAACGGACTGTCTCCTGACCGATGACGGAAACGGCGTGATCGGTGACGGCATCTTGGGTTGCCACTCGTTTCCGCAGGGTCCGTTCCAGTATCTCGCGGAGCCGAGGGGGAGCCGGCGCCTTCCGGCTCGCAACGAGCTCGATCTGCGTATCGAGTGGTACCACGACTCCGCAAAAGGGGGGCGACTGCGACTGTTCGCGGATGCCTTCAATCTGAACAATCAGACACGGCCCACGGAGGTCGAGACACTTGTCGGCCCCAACCTGGGCCAGCCTGCGACCGAAAACTTCTCCACGAACGTCCGGTTCGGGCTCGGATTCGAGTGGTAATGTCGATCAGTCGGTCGCCTGCCCCTCGCCGTCCATCACAACCGGGGCGTTGGGGTCGTACTTGGGGTTCCTGACCGTCGGGACCGGCGCCCGGATCGAGGCGCGCCAATCGAGGAGCACCCGGTGCAGCTCCTCAGCCTTGTCCGGATTCATCGGCGCCAGGTTCATCTTCTCGCCGATGTCGTTCTTGAGGTTGTAGAGCTCGAGATGTCCGTCCTCGAAGAACTCGATCAGCTTCCAGTCCCCCTGGCGGACGGCCGAACAGGGAGTCGTCTTCCAGGGACCCCTCCTCCCCGAATCGGGCTCGAGGTAGACCGGGAAGTGCCAGAAGAGGGCGCGCGCCGGCAGGAGGCCGCTCCCCTTCAGGACAGGCACGAGACTCTCGCCGTCCAGGACGTATCCCGGGGGCCTCCGCACCCCGGCGATCTCCAGGATCGTCGGATACAGGTCGACGCCGCTCACCGGGATGTCCGCGACGCTCCCCGCCCTGACCTGGCCGGGCCAGCTCACGAGCATCGGAACGCGAATCCCCCCCTCGTAAATCATCCCCTTCGATCCCCGCAGAGGCCCCATCGAAGTGACCTGCGCGAACCCCCCATTGTCCGACAGGAAGAACACCACGGTCGTGCTCGCGAGGCCGAGCTTCCCGAGCGTCTCCATGATCCGGCCGACTCCCTGATCGGTGCTCTCGATCATCGCGGCGTATTCCGGGGTCTCCTGCCCCTGGCTCCCCTTCTTCTTTCTATACTTCTCGATCAGCTCTTTTTTGGCCTGGATCGGCGTGTGTACGGCGTAATGCGGCAGGTAGAGGAAGAACGGGCGGTTCTTGGCGCCCGAGATGAACCGGATCGCCTCGCTGGTCAGGCGATCGGTCAGGTACTCTCCCTGCGGGCCGTCCTGCAGCTCTACGATCCCGTAGGGGCTGAAGTGACTCTTGGCGTGCCCTTCGGCCCCTCCGCCGACGCTCACGTCGAATCCCTGGGCGCTCGGGCCGAAGCGCGGATAGTTTCCGAGGTGCCACTTGCCGATGCAGGCGCTCGTGTAACCGGCCGGCTTGAGAGCCTCGGCAATAGTCACCGCCTGCGGCTTGAGGACCGTCTGGTTGGCGACCGGGATCCATTTCCGGAGCTGGACCGGTCCGCGCTCCGAGCTGCCGACCGTGTAGATTCCGTGCCTCGGCGGATACTGCCCGGAAAGGAGACAGGCGCGGCTCGGCGCGCAGTTCGGGGCGTTGGCGTAGGCGTTGGTGAAGACCATCCCCTGCCGGGCCAGCCGGTCGAGGCTGGGCGTCTCGTAGTACGTGCTGCCCTGGAACCCCGCGTCCTTCCAGCCGAGGTCATCGATGTAGATGAGGATGACGTTGGGCCGGCCGCCGGCCGGGCCGGCGGCGAGCGGACAGCCGAACGACGCCAGGGCAACGGCGCACCTCGCCGCAATCCTCAGGAAGCGCCGGAGCGCGAACCCGGATGCGGCCCGGCCCTGACCGTTGTCCACGCGTCAGCCCTCGAGAACCGCGTCGCGGTGGATTGGACGACGGTTCCGCCGGGACGGTACCACTCTTCCCGCCAATAGGAAAGCGGCGGACAATGGAGGCCTTGGAGAAGGATTTGTCCCGTTCGTTCGCTCTGACGGATGAGCGGCAAGCGAGGGGCGGTGCCTGAGCCGGAGCACGACGACCGAAATCTGGTCAAGCGCATGCTCGCCGGTGAGGAACAGGCCTTCGAGGAATTCTTCGAGGGTCACTTCACCAGGCTGTACCGCTTCGCCCTGCCTCGCGTGGGACAGAACGCGGACGTCGCCGAAGAGGTGGTCCAGGCGGCGCTGTGCAAAGCGATTTCCGCATTGAAATCATGGCGCGGAGAGGCGGCGTTGTTCACCTGGATCTGCACCTTCTGCCGGCACGAGATCAGCGGTCATTACCGCCGTAGCGGGAGAGCGCCACAGCCCATGGGCTTGATCGAGGACGCGCCGGACACGGGACCGGGGCTGGTGCGTCTCGCCGAGCGACCCGTCAACGCGCCCGACGCCGAAGCACAGCGTCGGGACGAAGCCCGCCTGGTGCAGGAGACCCTCGACGTCCTTCCGGCACGATATGGAAATGCCTTGGAGTGGAAGTACATCCAGGGGCTGTCCGTAGGCGAAATCGCCGCCCGCCTGAAAGTCGGCACGAAGGCGGCGGAGTCGTTGCTGACGCGCGCCCGGCAGGCGTTCCGCCTGGCCTTCGTTCCCGCCCGGGAGCAGGACAGATGAGCCACGACACCGAGGGTCCGCCGAGATCGCCCGACCAGGAGCCCTGCGGCGATGACGATCCGATCGCCGGGCTGCTTCGTGAGGCCGGGGCCCGCCCGGCGGTCCCACAGGTGACGTCGGCGCGCGTCCGGGCGGCGGTCCATGCGCACTGGCGGGCCCAATATCAGGTCCTCAGACACCGACGGATCGTGCTCTGGGCCGGCTGCTCGCTCGCCGCCGCGGCGGCGATCGTCGTCGCGATCAGGCCGGGAGGGTGGTTCCCCAAGGCACATTCCCCGGGGACGACCGCGCCGATCGCGACCGTGCGGCGGGCGGAGGGCTCGGTCCGCCGGGAGGGGGGCGGGCCGCTCCGGGTCGGCGACAGCCTCGCCTCGGGAATCGAGCTCACGACCGGAGCCGACGGGCGCATCGCCCTCTCGCTCGCCGGCGGAGAGTCGGTGCGGCTGGACTGGGACACGCAGGTCCGCCTCGAGCCGGGAACGGTCCTGAACCTGAACCGCGGCGCCGTCTACATCGACAGCGGCACCCGGTCCGCGCGACGGAGTCCCCTCGCCGTCGTTACGGAGATGGGGACGGTCCGCGACATCGGCACGCAGTTCGAGGTCCGCGTCGGGGACGACACGCTTCAGGTCAGCGTGCGCCAGGGGGCCGCGCATCTCACGCACCGGGGTAGGCCGTTCGAGATCCTTGCCGGCACGCGCCTGCGCGTCAGGACGGAGGGATCCACCGAGACGGAGCCGCTGGCGGCCGGAGATCCCGACTGGGCCTGGGTTCTGGCCATCGCTCCGCCGTTCGACCTCGAGGGGCGCACGTTGGGCGAGTACCTCGACTGGGTCTCGAATGAGACCGGTTGGCGCGTGCAGTTCACCGAGCGCTCGTTGGAGCAGACGGCTGTCCGGGAGATTCTGCACGGTTCGATTCAGGGTCTTCGCCCGGATGAGACCCCGGCGGCCGTCCTGCCGCCCTGCGGGCTCCGTCATCGACTCACCGGCGACACGCTGGTGATCGAGCGGTGATGCGGAGTCTCGATTGACTGCTTGACCCGAGGACCGTTCGCCGTAGAATTCGGCGGTGAGGCTTGCCTCGAATTGGCAGCGGCACCTGGCGCCGGTCCTTCTGGCGGCGCTCGTGGGGGTCGGCAGCGCCGCGCGGGTCGACGCGGACGACTCCCGGCGGTACGCCGGGCGTCCGCTCGCGGAGGCCCTGGAAGATCTGAGGTCGCAGGGTCTCAGACTGATCTACAGCAGCGACCTGGTCCGGCCCGGCCTGATCGTCGCCGACGAGCCGGACGCCGCGCCTCCACGCCTCGTTCTCGATCGGCTCCTCGCCCCGTTTGGCCTGCGATCGCAGGACGGCCCCGGAGACACCGTGCTCGTCGTCCGCGGCCAGGACTCTGGAGCGGCCGGCCTGCCGGCCTTCAGGGAGGAAGTCGAAGTCAGCACCAGCGCTCCGCGGGCGACGTCCGATCAGCCCGGTGCGATAACGACCCTCGGTCCCGGTGCGCTGAGCGCGACGACGCAGTTCGGTGACGACCCGAGCCGGGCCGTTGCTCTTCTGCCGGGAGTTGCGGCGGCCGACAAATCGGCGGCGTTCGGCGTGAGAGGGGGCGAGGCCGACGAGACGCTGTTCGTCCTGGATGGTCTGGTCCTCCGGGATCCTTTTCACCTCAAGGACTTCCTCAATTTCTCCAGCGTCGTCGACGCGGAGGCGCTGGGCGGCGTCGAATTCTTGAGCGGCGCCTTCCCAGCCGAATACGGTGGCCGGATGAGCGCCATCGTCGACCAGTCCTCCAGGCATCCCGCAGGCACCCCTCGCGTCTCGATCACCACGAGCTCCGTCGATTCGGGTGTTCTCTCGGAAGGGGGCTTCCGCGAACGCAGCGGAGGCTGGCTCCTCTCGACGCGCGCCTGGCGGCCCGACGCCATGGTGGACACCGTCGATCCCGGCGGAGAGGGACTCAACCCCCTGTACTACGACCTGCTCGCGAAAGTCGAGACGACCCTCGCGGGAGGGACGATCCTCTCCGGGCACGTCCTCGCGGCACAGGACGCCGTCCATGCGGATGCCGCACCCGATCAGGGACGCGTGACGGCGGAGGACGGCAGCCAGTATGCCTGGTTGAACTTCGAGACGCCGTGGAGCGACCGCCTTTTCTCCAGGACGGTCCTGTCGACGGGTCGCTCGGAGCGCATCCGACATGGCGGTTTCGCGGACCCGGACACGGGGAACGGCCTGGTCAGCGACGAGCGTTCCAGCGCGTCCGAGGGATTCCGGCAGGACTGGCTCTACCGCCCGTCGGGAACCACGTTGCTGGGCTGGGGCTTCGAAGCCCGGCGGGTCAAAGCGGGTTACGACTACGCCAGTCATGTCGTGGCCGTCGATCCGCTGTTCACGGGCGGTCTCCCCGTCTCGACGGATCGAAGCGCGTCGCTTGCTCCCCTGGGTACCGAGCTCGGGGCGTTCGTGAGCGATCGATTCCGGCTGTCCCCTTCTCTCACTCTGGAGCTCGGCGCCCGCTGGGACCGGCAGACCTTCACGGCGGAGGACGAGGTCAGCCCGCGCATCAACACGGTCTGGGCGCTGGGGCCGCGCAGCGCGCTTCGCCTCGGATGGGGCCTGTTCTACCAGCCCCAGGGAACGGAGGAAATCCAGGTGGAGGACGGGGTCCGCGAGCCTTACGCCGCGGAGCGCGCCGAGCACCGGACGCTCAACTTCGATCACCTTTTCGCCTCAGGGCTCAGTCTGGGGGTCGGCGTCTACGACAAGGAGATGACCCGCCTGCACCCCCGCTACGTGAACCTGTTCAACCCGATGCTCATCTTCCCGGAGGTCGAGCCCGACCGCACGCGTGTCGATCCCGAGCGCGCCAGCGCGAAGGGAATCGAGCTCACGCTCGCGAGGGATGGCGGGCGGGCGCTGGCCTGGTGGGCCGCCTACGCGCTGGCCAGGGCGGACGACCAGATCGGAGGCCGGATGGTGCCGCGGGACCATGACCAGCGGCATACGCTCAATTTCATCGTGCACTACCGTCGCGGCGGCGCCTGGGACCTGACGCTGGCCGGGCAGTATCACAGCGGCTGGCCCACGACCGGAATCGAGACGGAGACCGTTCAGAACGCAGACGGCTCGCTCACCACGATCCCCATCCTCGGACCGCGGAACGGTCTGCGCTTCCCTCCTTACCACCGTCTCGATCTGAAGCTCAGCCGTCGATTCGAGTTCGACCGCGGCACTCTGCGCGCCTTCCTCGGTGTCACGAACTTGTACGGCCGGGACAATGTCTGCTGTGCCCGGGAAATCCGCTACCTGCCTCTGCCGGATGGGACATTGCGGGTCGAGCGCCAGGACGGATTCTGGATGCGACGGCTACCCGTGTTCGGCCTTACTTGGGAGTTCCGCCCCTGAGTTCTCCATATTGAAGAGGCCGGCCGCCGCATTGCTGTCCACTTCAGGCTTCACTACGCATAAGATCGAAGCAACCGATTACGCTTACAGCCAACAAGCGCTCTTCCCAACCCGTGGACGTGATTCCCTAAGAAACTGTCTCGCTGCCACTTAGCGGGCAGGGCCCACTCGCCTCCTGATGGCGCGGGACTTGCAGTCCTCCATCGTATCTCCCGGCGAGGCCTTCGCCCTCGACGGGAATCGTCGTGAAACGAAGGAGGAGGGTGAGCAAATGCAAAACGCGAAGAGCACGAGGTTTCTGTGGCGCTTCTTCGCCACGCTCGTGATGGGCGCGCTGCTGATTGCGCCGCTGGCCGCCACCCCGAAAGAGGACAAGGGAGGAGGACCCACTCGCCGTACCGGATCCGAGACGTGCTGGGTGACTCCGGACCCTGTCGCGAACGGCTCGCAGTTCACGGTCGCGGGGCAGGGCTTCAAACCCGGCATAACCCTGGACGTTTTCGTCGGCGAGGGTGGAATCGTGTTCGCGCAGGTCCTCGGCGACGGCACGTTCTCCTGTGTCGATCGTGCGACGTTCCTGTCGATCGGGACGAAGCAGATCAAGGTCTACCAGATGGGCGATCGGCACATGACCGTCCTGGCCATCTGTTCCTTCACGGTGAACTGAACCCGTCGCCGGCCCGATCCGAACAGAGAACGCCGGCGGCGGATTACTTGCCGCCGCTCGCGTGTCGAGTACGCTTACAGTTCCCTCGGGTGCTTGCCGCGACATTTGCGCCCGCTGTGCGGGGATGTCAATGAAGATCCGTTTCATGTGATAAGGCGGTTCCGCGTATCGCAACCAGGCGCGTCGGATTTTCACCTGCTACGAAAGCCGCATGGGGCGAGCCTTACAGCCGGGGGAATGGGGGGACGAGGGGCGGGCTTGAAACCGGTCCGGCCGGGCGCAATATTGAGCCCCCGTGAAGACCCTGGTCCGGCTGTTCATCCTCGTCGTCCTGATCGCCCTGGCCGTGCCGGTCCCCGCGATCCAGATTCCCCAGACGCGCCGGGAGTTCGTGGAGGCCGTGGCCGGGGGGGCGCGCTCGGTGAAGATGGAAACGTTCGTCGTCGAGCGGAGCCTCGGCGAGGTCTACGCGATCCTCCAGAAGCGAGTCATGAAGTGCCTGGACGTGGAGGTGAAGCGTTCGGGATTCGTGGGGAACCAGTATGGAGGTCAGCTCGTCCGACTACAACCCGACCTTGAGGAAGGTCGGGGCGGACAAGGCCGAGTTCTCGCTGCAGGTCGTGCACCGGCCGCGCGGCATCGGACCGACGATCCCGCCCGGGGGTCTCTACATCATGGCCGCCGACGTCCGGTCGACGGGCAAGGGGCGGACGGAGGTCGCGCTGTACCGTCCGACGATGGGCTACAAGGACCTGACACGCACCCTCAGGCAGTGGACCGCGGGTGAAGACGCGGACTGTCCGAAAATGAAGTGACCCCCGATCGACGCGCCGCCAGCCCGATGCCCCCCCAGACCAGAAGGACGATCCACTCGTAAACGGTGAAGTGGCCCGGTACGAAGGGCAGGACCTTCATCAGGACGAGCGTGGCCGCGACGATCATTCCGGTGACGGCGAGCGCCCGGTCGCGGGCCTTCGGCCGCAGACAGAAGAAGGCCGCGCAGGCCGCCAGCCAGCCAAGCGCCGAGGCCATCGAGCCGACTTCCGTGATCGGGACGAGGATGGCATCCCCAAGGCAGGCGGCCACGGCCGTGACACCGCCCAGCGCCAGCACGGCGACCGAAGGCGTGAGGTTCCTCTCGTGCACGCGCCCGAAGCCGGCGTGGAGGAGCCCCGCACGTCCAAGAGCGAACAGCAGGCGGCTGGCGGCGACGAGGTTCCCATTGAAGATCTTCAGGAGCGAAGCGAGCGCCGCCAGGAACAGCAGGCGGACCACGAATCGGCTGCCGAACGCCTGCTCGAAGGCCACCGCCGTGGCGAACCTCTCCTTCGCCAGCCCCTGCCAGGGGCGCAGGTAGGAGACCAGGGCGGCGACGGTCGTGTAGAAGAGGATCCCGACGACGAGCGCCAGCAGGATGGCCCGCTGGAACCCCCGGCTGCTGAACCCGGGCGCCGCCTCTTCGGCGCACTTCGGGACCGACTCGAAGCCGGTCATGAAGTACGGGACGATCTGCAGGACCAGAAGCACCGAAAGGACGGGGCCGTGGCTGAAGGGGGGCTTGAGATTCCCGAGCGACCCCCGGCCCGCCGAGGCGGCCGCGAAGACGACGAACAGGGCGAGCAGGATGAACGTCATCCACATCTGGAACGTTGCGCTCGGACGGATGCCGCGGTAGTTGACGAGAGTGATCAGCACCGTGAGCAGAAGACCCAGCGCCAGGCGCGGCAGGAACACCGGGTTCCCCGCCACGCGGTAGAGCTCGAACGTATCGAGGCCCGGCATGAGGTAGGCCGCGAGCCGGCCGATCGCGACCGCTTCCCACGGACAGACGATGAGGTAGGCGAGCATCATCATCCAACCGGTGGCGAAGCTCATCCCCGGCCTGAAGACCCTGGCGGTGTAGGCGATCTCGCTGCCGGCGTCGGGGATCGCAGCGACCAGACGCCCGTAGACCAGGCCGATCGGAACGAGCGCCAGGCCGCCGATCGCGAACCCGAGCACGACCCCCGCCGGCCCGCCCCGCTGCAGCCAGTCGTCCATCAGGACGAGCCAGCCGACCCCCACCATGGTGCCGAACCCGAGCGTGAAGTAGTCGACCGTGCGCAGCCGTCGCGCCAGACGGCTCATGCGCGGTGCGGAGGGGAGGGGGCGCGAAGCCGCAGCAGCCGGGCGGCGGCGTCGTCCAGAGTCCTGTCGCGCTTGCAGAACGCAAACCGGACCTGGTCGCGTCCATCGCCGGGATCGCTGTAGAAGCTGGACCCCGGGACGACGGCGACGCCGATATCGCGCACCAGGTGCGACGCGAACGAGATGTCGTCCGCGAAGCCGAACCCGCGGATGTCGGTCATGACGTAGTACGCGCCCCGGGGGACGTAGGCCTTGAAACCGGCCTGCCGCAGGGCGGGCAGCAGCCGGTCCCGGCGGGCGCGGTACCCCTCGGCGAGACCGGCATAATAGGTCCGTGGCAGGTCGAGGGCTGCGGCCCCCGCCTCCTGCAGCGGCGCCGGCGCCCCCACGGTGAGGAAGTCGTGCACCTTGCGGATGGCGCCGCTGATCGGGGCGGGGGCGATGGCCCAGCCCACCCGCCAGCCCGTGACGCTGTAGGTCTTCGACATCCCGTTGATGGTGATGGTGCGATCGCGCATCCCCTCGATCCGCGCCATGGAAAGGTGCGTGACGCCGTCGTAGAGGATGTGCTCGTAGATCTCGTCGGTGATGGCGAGCGCTTTGTGCTCGTGGCAGAGGTCGCGGATGAGCTCCAGCTCGGCGCGCGTGAACACCTTGCCGGTGGGGTTGTTCGGCGTGTTGAGGACGATCGCCTTGGTGCGCGCTCCGAACGCCCGGCGCAGCTCGCGCTCGTCGAAGGTCCACTCCCCGTCGGGGTCCTCCGGCGGGCGCAGCCTCACGAACCGGGGACGCGCGCCCGACAGGATCGCGTCGGGTCCGTAATTCTCGTAGAAGGGCTCGAAGATGACGATCTCGTCTCCGGCGTCCGTCACCGCCAGGAGCGCCGCGATCATCGCCTCGGTCGAGCCGCAGCAGACGGTGATCTCGGACTCGGGGTCGATCTCGAGCCCCTGCGACACCTTGACGTTGCGCGCGATCGCCTCCCGGAGGTTCTGCGCGCCCCAGGTGATCGCGTACTGGTTGATGTCCGCCGCGATCGCCTGCTGCGCGGCGCGCTTGATCTCCTCCGGGGCCGCGAAGTCGGGGAACCCCTGCGCCAGGTTGACGGCGTCATGGAGCATCGCCTGCCGGGTCATCTCGCGGATCACCGACTCCGTGAAGCGCTCCGTGCGGGCGCTGACTATGCGCTTCCCTCCGATCGCACCCGGGTCCATGACCGCGAAGCGTAGCACACCCCCGGGGGAGGAACGGCCGGGCCGATTCCCGGTTTGCCGTGGGCAAAATTCCGTCTTATAAGAGTTGTGTTCGGAGGCGGCGATAGCACTCGGTTTCGCCGCTCTTCCGGCTCTGGCGGACGGCACCGGAAATGGAGTCCGAAGTCGACACCGGGACCGACGGGCACTCCAGTAAATCTGATGTCACCGGTCTCGAGCGGGCCAAGGAGGCGGTGTCCGCCGGGTTCGCGAAGAGCATCGCCACGCTCCAGGGGCTCCTGGACAAGGTCCCGTCCGGAGGAAGCGGGGGCGCTGACGCCCTCCAGTCATGCTCGTCGGGCGGCGAGGACCGGGGTGGCCCCCGCCAGGAGCCCGGCGATCATCACACCGAGCCCCACGAGACCGTACAGCAGGCAGCCGACCGAGCCGGCGACGCCGGCGATCAGGCAGGCGGTGACGAACGGGATCGCGCGGCCGTCACGCGGGCGGGGCGCCAACACCCCGAGGGTGATGCCCCCGAGAAGACCACCCACACCACACACCGTCGGGAAGAGAAGACAGCCGCCCGAGGCGCAGACATGTCCGGTCGCCTGCGCCAGGATCGGCAGCAGGAGAGGAACGAAGCCGGCGACGAGACCCGGCCCGACACCGCGGCGGTAGCCCTGGCCGCGCCACTGGCAGAATGCGACAAGGAGGACGAGACCCGCGCCGGAGATGAGGGTAGGGCCGGGGTTGTGGCAGCAGACGAGCGCGATCCCGACGGCCGGCAGCAGGAGGAGGCTCCAGCGCAGGGCGGCCCCGAGACGCCCCATCTCGTAGGCGCGCCGCGCCCGTTCCAGCAGGAGGCGGTCAGGGTCGGCCATCGGTCGTCCTCCAGACGGAGCGCAACCGCGTCAGCGCGCGCTCGACCCTCTTCCTGAAGGTCGCGGCCGCGAGGGAGGGACGCTCGCCGCGCGCGTACAGGCGCAGCGTCTCGGCGTCTTCCGGTCGCAGCGCGCCCAGCGCTTCCTGCAGCATCCTCTCCGTGTCATTGGTCATGGCCTCCATCTCCGGGGTCTGCGCCCCGTCCCGCAGCCTCCCGAATGACCCTTCCCGGACGGCGTCCTCCCTGCGGCGCAGCCGGCGCCTGCGCAAAGTCTTGATCTCGAACGCGGTGATTCCGAGGGCCCAGGCGAGAGCGTTGCGCGACGGATCGAACTCGCCCGCCCTGAAGAAGATCTTCACGAGGGCCTCCTGGGCCGCGTCCTCCGCCTCCTCGGGCCCAAGGTGCCGGGCCGCGAAGCGGCGCAAGAGGGGCCAGAGGACCGCGAAGACCGGATGGAACGCGGAGCGGTCGCCGTCGGCGAGCCGTTCCATCTGCGTCTGCAACTCGGAAAGCGTTGCGCGGTCCATCCGGTCTTCGGTCGGTTCCGTTTCAGGGGCAGCAGATCGGGCAGCAACAGTGACTGGCTGCCGTGACGACCTTGTCGGCCGCCCAGGCGGCCATGGGGATCGCCGCCAGTAGGACGGCCGGCAGCACGCGATTCAGGAGCTGTCTCATCTCAATCACCTCCTCCCCTCGAAGCGTCGGACCTCGAGAGGGATAGGCGCGGCCCCGTCGTGGCGTGACAGGGATCGCCACGGCAAACAGCGATCCTGCCGGCGCCCCGCGCCGAGGAGTGCGTGGGAAGGGGGATTGAATCAGGGCGGGCGATGGCGCCCGGGCCGGGGGCTATTTCTTGGCCAGCTCCACGACACCGCAGGCGATACGCCCGCCGGCATTGCCGGTCGGCTGGGTCGTGAAGTCGTCCGCCTTGGCGTGGACGATGACCGCCTTGCCGACCACGTCGGTCTCCGGCGCGCCGCCGATCGTCCAGAGGTCCGTCGTCAGCGTGAGGGTCCCCTTGCCGTCGGCGCCGACGTCGATGACGCCGATGTCGCCGTGATGGAACGGCGCGGTCCCCCACTTGCCGTGGTTCTCGTGCGTCGGGTTCCAGTGCCCGCCCGCGGATGCGCCGTCCGGCGCGGTGCAGTCCCCCTTCTCGTGCAGGTGGACCGCGTGCGGCCCCGGCTCGGCCCCCACGATCATGACCTCGAGATTGACCTTGCCGCCCTCTTCGCGGAAGGTCGCCTCGCCGGTCACGTGGCTGTCGCTTTTCGACTGGATGACGGCGACCGCCTTCTTGTCCTGCTCCTTGGCGGCTGTCTTGGCCTTGTCACCGGCCGCGTAGCACCCCCCCGCCACCATCCCCGCGACCACCGCCACACCGATCAAAAAGCGGACTGTCTTCTTCACGTTGGCTCTCCTCTGTTGTCCTGGGTCTCGATGCCGGACGATCCTACAGGCGACCGGGTCGATCGTCAACGTGGCGCCCGCGCACCGGCGCGGCTTCTCAGGAGCCGCCGGTCCAGATGGTGTTGACCGGCGTCACGGCTCCGGCGTCGCCCAGATAGCCGGGCAGATCGAATCCATCCTCGAGCATGCGCAGCACGCTGTAATGATAGAAGGCTCCGTCGTAGGATCCGGGGACCGCGAGCGCGCTCAGGATCGCGCACGCGACGTGTCCCCCCTGGGCGAGCCCGTTCTTCTTGGCCAGGCCGCCGGCTCTCTCGTCCTCGTCGTAGACGATGATGATCACGCCGTCCGGGCCGAACGCGGGCGAGGCTTCGATCAGCGGGACCTCCCGCGCCAGGAACGCGTCGAACTGGGTGTAGCGGTTGTTGATCGGTGCGCAATTCCCCTCGCCGTCTTCACAGCCGTTCGGCAGGATGAGGTTGAAATTCGCGACGCGGCCTGTGGCCAGAGCCGCGTTGAAGAAACCCATCGGGTCGGTCCGGTCGCCCGCCGGGATGTCGTTCTGCAGACATTCCTGCGAAAGGTCGGTCGCCGACCACACGCCGTAAGCTCCCTCGATGTCGTCGAACAGGATGGCGGGGTTGCCCGTGGTGTAGAAGCCGGTCAGCGGACAGGGCGTGCTCGACTCGCAGGTCCCCCCCATGCCGGTGTCGCATCGGGCGCTTCCCCCCTCGAGCCAGGTCGTCCAGGTGAGGCGGCTGAGATCGAGCTGGTGGAACAGGTTGTCCACGTCCTGGTGGCATGCGGCGCCGTAATCCTGCTGCTCGCAGCGCGTGAACTGCCCCGACACCAGGGCGACGTAGTTCGCCTGCGACCAGTGCGTTGCCGCGTAGTACTCCGTGAGCCAGGCGGACCGCGGTCGGATCGACCCCATGAGGTAGGGGGCGTTGGTCGGCGTCAGGTGATCGTAGGTGGTGTTTTCGCCGACGATCAGGAAGACATGCCCGAACCGGGGCACTCCTTCGATCGTCCTGCTGGCGGCTGCTGCGGGCAGGCTCGACGCCAGGAAGACGAACGCCGCGAGACCGGGGCGGAAGAGCCGGAACGAGTTCATGATGGACCTCCGAGCTTGAGATCGTCCACGATCTTCAGCACCTGCTCCGGCCGGGCGCGCACCGCGATCGAATCGGTCAGGTTGGCCCAGCGCACGGTTCCCTGGGAATCGATCAGGAATTCGGCGGGACGGGAGATGTCCGTTCCGCCCGGCCCGGCCTTCTCGTGGACGAGGTCGTAGAGACGAATGGCATCCGAGGAGACGTCGGAAAGGAAGGTGAACGTGTAGCCCTGCTTGCCGCAAAGCTCGCGGTTCCGCTCGGGTGGATCGACGCTGATGGCCACAAGACGCACGCGTCGGGCGTCGAAATCGACGAGCCGGTCCTGGAAACCCCGTAACTCGGAGTTGCAGAGCGGTCACCAGTATCCGCGGTAGAAGATCAGGAGCGCGGCCCGTGCCCCCGCCCCACCCCCCGCCTCCGCCTCGAAGAGCTTCGAGAGGCTGACCGGGTTCCCGTCCGTGTCCGGCAGCGTGAAATCCGGGGCCTTCTGGCCGACTCGCGGCGCGCCGTTCGACGGCGGAAGCTGTCGCAGTGTGTAGAAAATCGAAACAAGGAACAGCCCGAACAGAGCGACCCCGGCCGTCAGGACGATCGAGCCCGAGATCTTCCCTCGATAGATCTGCGGCTCCCGGAAGGCCCGCCTCAACCCGAAGACCATGAGGAGGAGGCCCGCGCCGAAGATCAACAGGGTCGCCCAGGGGAGGTCCCGCGTGACCGGGAACCGGACGAAGACGGTCAGGTAGGTGACGGGGGCGGCAAGAACGACCAGGAAGCCCGCCCACAGGAGAGCGTTCCAGCGACGTTTCATCCCGCGCAATCTCCAGGGGGTGCATGCAGTATAGCGCAGCCCGCCGCTCCCTGGGATACGATTTCCGGCGCACGGGGAAGGAGCGTGACATGGCGGAGGACATCCTCATCGTGAAAGCCGGCGCCGAGCGCATTCAACACCTCGAGCCGCTCTGGAAGGTCCTGCACTCCCGGCACCTGGAGGTCGATCCCGGGCTGCCGGGAATCCCGATCCGATCGCAGGAGGAGGCCTGGGATGGCCGTCGCCGCCTCTACGCCGCGTGGCTCGCCGAACAGGACGCTTTCCTCCTGATCGCGGAGCAGCGGGGACGGCCCGTCGGATACGCCTTGACCCACCTGCACGAGGCGGACGAGAGCTGGGACACCCGCGGCCGCTTCGGTGTCCTCGAGAGCCTGTCCGTTCTGCCCGAATTGAGACACCGCGGTGTGGGGAGGCGGTTGATGTCGGCCGTGTACGACGAACTTCGCAGGCTGAAGGTCGCGGTGCTGGACATCGGAGTCGTGGCGACCAACGAGAGCGCCCGGCGGTTTTACGAGCGCCAGGGCTTCGCGCCCTGGCTCATCCATTACCTCGGCGTCATTCCCGGCCCGGGCGGCTGAGTCCGCGCGCCGGAGTGCGGCGGCGTCATCTCCTGCTGCACTCGAGCCGCGGGAACATCCTGAGTCCGGGCCGGCGCGGACGCGTGCTGTCGTAGAGTGCGGAACGCACCATGCGCACCGTTCATCTGTTGATCGTACCGTTCCTGCTGGCCTTCCTGCCCCCGGCCCTTGCCGCGGACCCCCCTCCTCCCTGCGGCGCGCCGCAGCACCGCCAGTTCGATTTCTGGATCGGCGAGTGGGACGTGCGGACGCCGGACGGCAAGCGGGCTGGAACCAATCGCATCACCGGGATTCTGGGCGGCTGCGGACTCCAGGAAAACTGGACGGGGGCGGGCGGCACCACCGGCACGAGCCTCAACACCTACGACGCCACCCGCGGTCTCTGGCACCAGACCTGGATCGACAGCAGCGGCTCCGTCCTGCTGCTCGAGGGATCCTTCCGCGACGGCAGGATGGTCCTCGAAGGCGTGACGCGCCCGGCCCGCGGCGCCACGACCCACGATCGAATCACCTGGGAGCCGCTCGTGGGCGGCGACGTCCGCCAGGTCTGGGAGCAGTCGTCGGACGGCGGCACGAGCTGGACGGTGGTGTTCGACGGACGGTACACCCGCAGGCGCTGACGGCCCTGCGCGAAGGACATTTCTGCTATGGTGCGCGCGTGCGGACGTCGCGCGTGGCGAGACCCGGGGGCGGAGGGCTGGTCGGGGCCGTTCTCTGTCTTCTCCTGGGCGCCGATACCGCGCGCGCGGGCGACGAGATCCAGGTCTACAACGCCGAGATCAATCCTCCGGGACGGTTCAGCCTGCAGCTGCACGGCAACTACGTTCCCCGCGGCCGCGCCGCCCCCGAGCATCCCGGCGGCCTGGTTCCGGACGGAGCCTGGAACGGCACGCCGGAGTTCGCGCTCGGCCTGACCGATTTCTGGGAGGTGGGTCTGTACCTCCCTTATGCGGTGACGCGTGGCGGTGATTTCGCCGCGGGCGGGGCCAAGCTGCGCACGCTCGTCGCCTCGCCACACGCCCACGACCGGCGCTTCTTCTACGGCGTCAACTTCGAGCTGGGCTATCAGCCGCGCCTGTTCGAAAAAAGCCATTGGAACTCGGAGATCCGTCCGATCATCGGCTGGCGCCGCGCCCCGCTCGAATTCATCCTCAATCCGATCGTGGACGTCGTTCTGAGCGGACCGCGGCATACCGTCGATTTCGCGCCCGCGGCGCGCCTGGCGTACCTGTTCTCCTCCACCTGGGCCGCCGGGATCGAGCACTACGCCGACTTCGGTCCCATCGACGATTTCGAATCCGGCGGACGGCGCTTCCAGGAGGTGTTCCTCGTCGGCGACTATTCCGGCCCGAAGCTGGACGTCGATTTCGGAATCGGCCGGGGTCTCACCGCGGGGTCGGACGACTGGACCGTGAAGTTCATCCTCGGGTGGGGATGGTGAGCGGGCCGTTCGACGTCATCGTGCTGGGGGCCGGACACAACGGCCTCGTGGCGGCGGCGTACCTGGCGCGCGGCGGGATGAAGACCCTGGTCGTCGAGCGCCGGCCGATCGTCGGCGGCGCCTGCGTCACGGAGGAAATCTTCCCGGGGTACAAGTTCTCGACGACGTCCTACGTCCTGTCGCTCCTGCGCCCCGAGATCATCCGGGATCTTCGGCTGCGGGAGCACGGCCTCGAGATCCTGCCGTGCCGCACCTCGTTCACGCCGTTCCCGGACGGACGATCGCTCCTGCTCGGGCTCGGTCCGGAGGAGGACGCGCGTCGGATCGCGCGCTTCTCCAGGAAGGACGCAGAGGCCTATCCCCGGTTCAACGCCGCCATCGCCCGCATGGCCGACTTCGTCCGCCCGACTCTGGCGATGCTTCCTCCAAGCCTGCCCTCCCCCGGCGTCGTCGACCTGCTCGGCCTGCTGAGGCTGGGGAACCGATTTCGACGTCTCACCCTGGCCGACCAGACGCTTCTTCTCAAGACGATGACCATGAGCTGCTCGGCGCTCCTGGATGAATGGTTCGAGTCGAAGGAGCTGAAGGCCGGCTTCGCCGCCACCGGGACGATCGGCACGTACGGCAGTCCGAGCGCGCCGGGGACGGCCTTCGTCTTCCTGCACTACTACCTCGGAGAGGCGGACGGATCACCGGGCTCGTGGGGATTCGTGCGCGGGGGGATGGGGGGCGTGACCCAGGCCCTGGCCGCCGCGGCCCGCTCCCACGGCGCGGAGATCCGGGTCGGCGCGCCGGTCGAGCGGATCCTGGTCGCGGACGGCGCCGCCCGGGGGATCGTCCTCGAGGGAGGCGAGGAGATCCTCGGCCGGTGCGTCGTCTCGAACGCCGACCCGAAGCGCACGTTCCTGGGATTGATGGAACGCTCCCAGCTGCCGCCCGATTTCGTGCTCGGCATCGAGAACGTCCGCTGCGTCGGCAACTCGGCCAAGATCAATCTGGCCCTCTCGGAGCCTCCCGACTTCACGGCCCTCCCCGGCGACGGACCGCATCTGCGCGGCTCCATCCAGGTCTGCGGGCAGAGCCCCGGATATCTGGAGGAGGCGTTCGAAGACTACCGGGCCGGACACCCGTCGCGCCGGCCCTACCTGGACATCGTCCTCCCTTCGACCGTCGACACGACGCTCGCGCCTGAAGGCCGCCACGTCCTGTCGATCTCGATGAAGTTCGTCCCCTACCGCCTGGCCGAGGGGGACTGGCCGTCCCGCAGGGAGGCCCTCGGGGACCTGGCCGTCGACACTCTCGCCTCGTACGCCCCGAACCTGCGCCGGGCCATTCTCCACCGCCAGGTCCTCACGCCGCTCGACTTCGAGGAGATCTACGGCCTGACCGGCGGAAACATCTGCCACGGCGACATGGCGCTCGACCAGCTCTTCGCGATGCGCCCGCTCCTCGGTTGGGCCCGCTACCGGACTCCGATCGATAACCTTTATATGTGCGGCTCCGGGACGCACCCGGGAGGAGGGGTCATGGGAGCGCCGGGCAGGAACGCGGCCCGGGTCGTCCTGAAGGACCGGCGGAGCGGGCGGCCGCGCCGGGGCTGAACGGGACGAATCCGTCATCCTCCCCGTCCAGGCTCCTCTCCGATCGCCGTCCTCTGCTCCTCCCGTCACACGATCGTGATCCCCGCGACACCTTGCGCGGCGCGGGCTTGCCGGATTTCGGGGCGGCCGCCATATTGACACCTCGAGTCCCGTGCCTCCCCGCGGGGTGACGGGACAGGGAGGATTCCAGCATGGACAGGGCGCGCGCTCTGGGCATTCTCGCCGTGATCGCTCTTCTCACCGGCGGCTCACGTCTCATCGCCGACGACACGTCGCAGAAAGAGGTCACGACGACCAAGGACGGCAACACAGTCACCCGTCACGGCACGGTGACCGGCCCCAACGGCAAGACCACGACCAGCGAGTCGACCACGACCCGGAGCGGCAACACCGTCACGCGCGTCGGCACCACCACCGGCCCGAAGGGCAAGAAGGTCACCACGCAGAACACCTGGACCAATGACGGCAACACGATCACGCGCCAGGGCACCGTGACCGGCCCCAACGGGAAGACCGCGAGCAGCAGCGCCGGCTGGACCAAGGACGGCAACACCGTCACGCGCGACGGCTCGACCACGGGGCCGAACGGCGGGACCGTGAGCAGCCACGGCACCTGGACCAAGGACGGCAACACGATCACGCACGAGGGGACGACCACGAAGCAGGGCGCCGCTGCCAAGAAGAAGCCGCGGGCGCGCGTGCCACGGCCCAGAGCGCATTCCTGATCGAACGCACGCTCCGAACGGCCCCGGCCGATGGATCGGTCGGGGCCGTTCGTTTCGGTGGAGATCGGAAGAGACTAGAGCGCCGCAGTAGGGGTCAGGATTTCCCACAGGTAAAGCTCGCGCTTCGTCCCGTCCTTCGACTTGAATCGCAGCCCCAGGGCAAAGTCGAGGTCTGAATACGCCGTCTCGAGGCGCGTCTCGAGATCGGACACCGTGTGCACCGAGCGCCAGCGCGAGTTGTCCTTGGCACCGTGCAACCAATCCTTCTTGCTCAGGACGCTCTGCAGGACGTCCCCCGCCGCAATCTTGTAATGGACGAGCTCCGATCCCGGGACGACAGAGGCGACGACCAGCCTGTCGTCCCCCTGGGGGATCAGATCGAGGCCGGCGAAAAAACGCAACGCATCGATCCCGGCGAGCCGTGGGCGCTCCGGCCGCGGCGACAGCGTCACAGCAACGTGCTGGACATCCGCTCCCCGCATGATCTCGAGGGCGACCGGCTCCCCGGTCTTCATGGACAGCAGCCTCTCCTGCACGCGGGGCAGCGTGGAGACTTCCTCGTCCTGAACTTTCAGCAGACCATCGCCTCTCTTGAGACCGGCGGCGGCCGCCGGGCTGCCCGGGAAAATCTGCTCGATGACGAGCTTCGCCTGGGGCGGCAGCCTGTACCTCTCCCGCGCCTCGGAATCCACCGCGATGGTGTACGCCCCCAGCCAGGCGCGGGGGGGGGCGCCGGAGCGGATCCAGGCGAGCGCCCGGTCGATCCACTCCGCCGGGACGGCGTAGCCGATGCCGCTCTGTCCGAGGTAGACGCGCGAGCCCAGCACGAGTCCCGTGCTCATCCCGACGACCCGGCCGCCGGGGTCGATCATCGGCCCTCCGGCAAGCCCGCGCGGCAGCGATGCGTCGGTCTGGAGATAGTCCTCGATCGGGTGGTAACCGGCATTGCCGCGGTGCAGCCCGCTGACGACCCCGGATGAGACCACCACCGTGCCGCCGGGGCCCACGCCGCTCGAGAACCCGAGGGCGTCGAGGCTCTCCCCCGTGCGCGGCGGCTCGTTTTCGCGGACGCTCAACGGCGCCACGTCCTTGAGATCGGCCCGCAGGAGGGCGACTCCAATCATCGAATCGGTGCCGACGATGGACGCGATCACCGTCCGACCCGTGGAGGTCCGCAACGATACCTCCTTCGAGCCGACCAGCAGGCCGCTGTCCGTCACGAACTCTCCGGGCCCGATGGCGAATGCGCTCCCGAGAATCGCTCCGACCTGCACGTTCGACTCGCTGGCGAGCGAGTTGTAGGTCGAGGTCAGCTCACTGTCGTGGACCGTCACCACCTGCACCACGGCGCTGCGCCTGTCCGGAGTGGCGAGTGCGGGGACGGCAGGCTTCTCGAGCCTGTAGCCACAGCGTCCGCAGAACTGGGCGCCCGGTTCGAGCGGAGCTCCGCACTTCGGGCAGGTCGCGTCCTCCGCGAATCCCCAGAGCGCCGGACCGCACGCGATCAGGGCCGCGACGGTCAGCCCCCAGAGCGGGAGGCGTGTCAGGACCTCGCGTCGTCTCATCCTGGACTGTCTCCTGCGGACGCACCCCTAGTACACGGGTGGCGCCAGGAAATCGGGAAACAGGTTCACGTAATCCCGCGTCACCTTCTCGTCCCCTTCCTTGCGGACCTCCAGCGTCACGACGTAGGAGGAGGCGAAGCGCTTGTCGCTCACGGGTCCGTCCGCGAAGATCTCCTTGAACTTCGTCCGGATGGTCTCGTCGAACGTCGCGAACGTCTTGACCGATTTCTTGTCGACCGCCGTGATGATGTCGCCGTCCTTGTAATGCCCCTTCTCCCCCCGGCCGCCTCGCACCATGTTGGTGACCACCAGTCCCTGCTGCGCGCCCGGTCCGGTGGTGACCTCCTTGAGATTCACCTCGAGCGTCTCCTGCAGCTCATCGATCGGGTCGAGCATCACGCGCTCCGGCCGCTTCGCCGGCGTCACGGTCACCCGGGTCTCGGTGTTGCCGCGCGCGACCATCAGCGTCACGCCGGCACCGCCGGGCGGCGCCGCCAGCAGCCTCTTTCCCGCCTCCCAAATGGTCGTGATCTTCTCCCCTCCGACCTGCAGGAGGAGGTCCCCCGGACGGAGCCCGGCCTGGACCGAGGGCGAACCCGGAATGAGATAGGAGATCAGCGGCTGGCCCGCGCCGCCGTCGAGGCCGAATTTCGCGCGCCGCCGCTCATCGGGAGCAGAAAGACCGATGCCGAAGAACGGCCGGACGGGCTGTTCGTGCCGGACGAGGGATGCGACGATGTCCTGCAGACCGTCGAGCGGCAGCGCGTAGGTGATGCCGTCGTCCGGACTCCCCAGGATCATCCCGGCGATTCGTCCCCGCGAGTCGACCAGAGGGCCGCCCGAGCAGCCGTCCTCGATCGAGTGATCGGTCCGCAGCAGGTTTTCGAACGAAACCTGAAAGGTGCCGGCCTGGCCGGTGGCGGTCAGGTGGCCGCGGTGGAGGGATACCGGGAGATATCGAACCACGTCGTCCTCGAAAACCACCGGGAAGCAGACCGCCCACGAGGACTCGGGCGGAGCCGGAACCGTCTGTGCGACCTGAATCGAAGGCACGGCTGGAATGTCCGCCTTCAGCACGCCCACCCCGGAGGGCAGGTCGTATCCCACGATCGAGGCGGGATACTCCCGATTGTTGTACGAGCGCACCCTCAGCTTGCTTTCGTCGGCGCCGATCAGAAAGCGCGCGTTCGTCAGCCACAGTCCCGGGCCTCCAAAAGGGAACGCGGTCGAGAAGCGGTTCCGCCGGCCGCCCACGATGACGCCCATCGAGGCGCGCGCGATCGCCTGCAGGCGGCTCTCCTCCGCCTCTCCAATGAGCCTTGTCATGTCCCATCCACAGGCGACGCAGTAGTGCCAGGCAGGATCGCACAGATAACCGCACCGCGGGCAGGTCGAGAGCTTCGGACCGGGCGGCTTCGGGAGCGGCGCCGGCGTCGGAGTGGCCTCGAGGCTTTCGGGCGGCGGCGGCAGAGCATTCTGGGCGAACAGGCCGCTCCCGACGAGACCGGCGGCCAGGGTCAGGACCGCCGCCCCGGGGCGCCGGCGCGGCGCAGGGCGGCTAGAGGATGATCGGCCAGAGCTCATCGAACACCAACGATGCGACGGGGGCTGACGGGTTGTCGATCTCGAACGTGGCGGCCATTTTTCCGCCGCGGTAGGCACGCTTCAGCGCCGACCTCAGATCGTCGAGGCTGTCGATCGGGATCGGCCTCGCGTGCGTCTTGTAGTAGCTCAGGGTGATCGGCTCCTCGGGCCAGTCCTGGGCCGGCAGCACGCTCTTGACCCGGAAGCCATCGTAAAGACCGGGCGCGCGGCGCGAACGGTAGGGGTCGCGAATCATCACCTGTTTCCGTTTCACGTCCTCCTCGAAGTGCAGGCGAAGATAGTTCTGCATGTCCTCGAGCGGATCGACGCGGGGCGCCGCCGGACGCCCGGTGGTCGTCACCGGCAGTTCAAGGGTCTTGCCCTGCCGGTCGAGCGCGAGTCTCACTGCGGCCCCGGCGCCCACGCTGGACACCGCCTCCTGGAGGAGATAGGTCGATGCCACCTGATGGCCGTTGACGCCGTACAGCACGTCCCCCGGCTTGAGACCGGCCCTGCCGGCCGGCGAGTCCGGCAGCACGTACTCCACGACCGAGCCGTCGGTCCTCGAAAGAGCGAATTTCTTGATGGCGTCGGAGTCCACCGAGCGGACCTGCACGCCGATGAATCCCCTCTCGTACCGTCCGTCCTTCGCCAGACGGTCGACCACCAGCCGCGCCATCCGGGACGGGATCGAATAGCCCTGTCCCTTCTCGCTGGAGAATACGATGTCGCTCACCCCGATCACCTGCCCCTGCACGTCCACGAGGGGACCTCCGCTGTTGCCGTGGGTGAAGTGTGCGTCGGAGTGCACGAACGACTCGACCTGATTCATCCCGACCCGCGTCCCGGCGATCCCTGACATCGTGCCGCGGGCGATCGAGATTCCGATGTTCAGCGGGTTCCCAATCACCCAGGTCTCCTGCCCCACCCGAATCGCGCCCGAGTCGCCCCACGCGAGGGGCGCCAGCGCGTTGGTGTCGATCTTCAGGAGCGCCAGATCGCTCGGGACGTCCACGCCGAGCAGGCGCGCGGGGAAACTCCTGCCGTCCTGCGTTTCGACGGTGAGGTCGGCCTGCATGCCGTCGGGGCTGGCGACATGCGCGTTGGTCACGATCTGGCCGTCCGGGCTGATGACGAAGCCGGAGCCGGCGAAGCGGCTGTCACTGTCCGACGTCTCGATCTTGCCGAGCATCGCCCGGTGGTAGTACTCGGCCTCCTCGTCCTTCCAATAGGTCATCGGGTACTTGTAGGTCGTCTTGGTCCGTACCCGGATGCGCACCACCGACTCCGAGACGCGGCGCATGACCTGCTGGATCTCGTCCGGGGAGATCGTTCCCGGCGAGCGGACGAAGCCCTGCACCCGGCGCTCGGGGTCGATCGCCGGCAGAGGGGTGCCGTCCTTCATGCAGAAGCGGTTTTCGGCGCGGTTCTGCGCTCCGCAGACCGGGCAGTAATGAAAGGAGGGATCGTCGGCGGAACGGGACGGGGCCGTGAGCGTACAGGCAAGAAGGAAGACCGTCAGCAGTCTCGGGCCGCGACGTTGCACCGGTTTGCGGGGCATTCCCCGTCTCCAGGGGGCCGATCGTGTGAGATATTCTAGGCGGAAGCTTCGGATTGGCGCAAGGGTGGTAGGCTCGGGCGGATGCGGCCTCGGGGACGCCCATGAACGGGACCGGGTGCGGATTGTCCCGCCGGACGGGGCTCCTCGCCCCGGTTCTCCTCGCTCTCAGCGCGGCGTGCGGCGTCCCGCGCCAGGAGACGGCCGACCTGGTCATCCACGACGCGAAGATCTACACCGTGGATCCGGCGCGGCCGTGGACCGAGGCGGTTGCCATCAAGGACGATCGTATCCTGGCAACGGGCAGCGACGCCGAGATCCTTCGCTTCGTATCGAGCCGGACCCGGGTCCTCGATGTGCGGGGACGTCTCGTCCTTCCGGGATTCATCGACAGCCACAACCACATCACCTTCGGGTCCGACCCGGACGTGCTGCAGCTGTCGGATGTCCGCTCGCCCCGCGAAATCTACCAGCGCGTGCGGTTCGCGGTCGCCACCCAGCGGGAGGGAGGATGGATCGAGGGGGAAGGCTGGAACTACTCCGTCTTTCCCGGTGGGGCCCTGCCGACCTGGCGTGACCTCGAGGTCGCGACCGGCGACCGGCCGGCCTTCCTGGTGTCCTACGACGTCCATACCGTCTGGCTGAATCGCGCCGCCCTGAAGAGGCTGGGGATCACCCGCACCACCGCCAGCCTGCCGTACGGAGAGGTCGACAAGGACCCGCGCACGGGGGAGCCGACGGGCATCCTCAGGTCGTTCGCGACCATGGGGCTGTCAGTCGCTGGGCAGCAGGCGCTGCGACAGATCCTGCCGTCCTGGTCGGCGGGGCGCCGTTTCGGGCGCCTGAAGCGGAATCTCGAGGTCGCGTCCCGGTTCGGCATCACCACGATCGTCGAGCCGCAGGCGTTTCTGGAAGACCTTTCGCTCTTCAGCCGGGCGCGGCAGGACGGGATCTTGAATTCCCGCCTGCAGATCGCCCTGTATCACCCGCGAGGGACACCGGAGTCCGAGCTCGCGCGCTTCGACGAAGCGCGGCGGCGATTCGACGACGACGTCCTCCGGGTCGCCGCGGTCAAGCTCTACATCGATGACGTCGTCGAGCCGCACACGGCGGCCATGCTCGAGCCTTACAGCGACAGCCCCGGTGAACGGGGCGCGACGCTCTACCCGCCCGACGAGTTCAAGACCGTCGTGGCCCGCATCGATCGGATGAAGTTTCAGATGTTCATCCACGCGATCGGGGACCGGGGGATCCGCACGGCGCTCGACGCCCTGCAGTACGCCCGCGAGCAGAACGGCCCGCGAGACAGCCGGCACCAGCTGGTCCACATCGAGTGCCTGTCTCCCGAGGACATTCCCCGCTTCAAGGCGCTCGGCGTCGTCGCGTGCATGCAGCCCCGCCACTGCGCCCCGGACATCACCGGAAAATGGGCGATGAACATCGGGCCCGAGCGTTCCCGGTACGCCTGGGCGTTCCGCAGCCTGCGGGATTCCGGCGCGACCCTGGCCTTCGCCAGCGACTGGAACGTGGCGGAGATGGATCCGCTCGTGGGGATCTACACGGCGCTCACGCGCAAGGGGCTGGACGGGCGGCCTCCCGGCGGGTGGATCCCCGAGCAGACGATCGACCTCGTAAGCGCCCTGCGCGCCTACACGATCCAGGGGGCGTACGCGAACTTCGTGGAGGGGAACCGCGGGTCCATCGAAGCAGGCAAGTACGCCGATGTGATCGTCCTGTCGGACAACCTGTTCGACCTGGCGCCGGACAGGATCAAGGACGCGCGCGTCCTTCTCACCCTCGTCGGCGGCCGGGAAGCGTACCGCTCCCCCGACCTCGCCTCACCGATCCCGCAGTAGCCTGGTCCCGTCCCGCTTCCGGGCAAACCCGCTCCGGACGTGGATTTCACGAATGAAACGCGGGCCCGGATCGACTGCGCCACGTTTTCGTCATTCGCTTGATCGGCCCCCTCCGCGTACCTAGTTTTACGCCCCGGACGAAAGGAGGGGAGGTGCGACTTCGCTGAGATTCCCGGGAAATCACACCTTCCGGGTCTGGGACGCAGTTCAATTCACCGAAAGGGAGGACACCTGATGAAGCGGATCCTTTGCTTTGCATTGTTCGTCGTAGTGGCGCTCGGGGCGCCGGCGTTCGCCGCCACCAGCAAGCCAGCCAACAAGTCGGCCAACACGGGCGAGATCGGCTTCGAGGTCGCCCAGGCCGACGTCAACAACTCGAACGCCACGGGCAGCGACTCGGCCCAGTTCCTCGGCGTCCGCGGCGGATATCACCTGAACGACCAGTGGCAGATTGAAGGGCAGATCGCGTCGTCTTCCGAGAGCGGCGATGTTGCCGGGACGAGCGTGAACTCGACGATGCGGCTGTACATGGTCAACGGCGTCATGAACTTCCATCCGCGCAACAAGGAGTACATGCCGTACGTGATGGCCGGCATCGGCCGCGCCGACATCTCGGTCGACCCCAGCACCGGGTCCTCGGTCAGCGACAACGGTGTTGCCTATCAGGTCGGCGGCGGGACGCGGATCTTCTTCGGCAAGACCAAGACGATGGCGTTCCGCGCCGATCTGGCGCTCATGAAGGAGAACACCTTCTCCGACAGCACCACCTTCACCACCGTCTCGGCCGGCATCACCTGGAAGCTCGGGGGACGCTAAGCCGCGCCGCAGGCAAGTCAGTCCGGAAAAAGACCTGTCACGTTGGGCCCCGGTCGCCGCGCGATCGGGGCCTTTTTTTCGCGCTAACGAAAAACCGGGCTCCGCACTCGGGCGGGGGGGCGGGTACGTCGGCGTAGATTACAGTTCGTCTTCGAGCGGCGGCTGCGGTCCGGGACGGATGCCGGCGATGTCCGGATCCTCCCCGGGAGCCTCTCCGGGGAACTCTCCGGGGGGCAGGTCCTTCTGCTCCTTCTTCTTCTGCAGACGGCGGGCCAGCTTGTCCTGCTGGCGCTGCTGCCTCGCCATTTCCTTCTGGCGCTTCTTGAAGGTCGAACCCGATCGTCTTGCCACGGCGGACTCACCTCGCGCTCGTTCCGGCCCCGCGAGAGCACCCGGGCCTCAGAAACCACCGTTTGACCCGGCCGATCAGAGGCTGCGCTTCCTCGCCCGGACGCCGCGGCGGCTGCCGCCGTCCTTCCGGAAGCGGGGGCCGGCGGGAGGCCGGTTGTCCCCGAAGCGCGAGCCACCCGACCCACCCATCGCGGGGCGCGGTCCCCTGCTCTCGGAACGCTCCCGTGCCTCGCTGACGCTGATGTTCCTTCCCCGGAGATCCTTCCCGTTCAGCTCGGTGATGGCGCGCTGCGCCTCTTCGTCCGTGCCCATCTCGACGAAGCCGAAGCCGCGCGATCGGCCGCTGATCCGGTCCTTGATGACCGCGGCCATCTCGCACGCCCCCACTCTCGAGAACGCCTCCTTCAGATCGTCGTCCGACGTCTCGAAAGAAAGATTGCCTACGAACAGTTTCCGTCCCATGGTGGCGTCAGACCGGGCGGACGTTCGCGGCGGCCGGGCCTTTCTGCCCCTGCACGATGTCGAAGTCCACCGCCTGTCCCTCGGCGAGACTCTTGAACCCCGGCATGCTGATGGCGGAGTGATGGACGAAGACGTCCTTCGAACCGTCGTCCGGACTGATGAACCCGAAACCCTTCGCGTCGTTGAACCACTTCACCTTGCCTCTGGCCATGTTGCTTCTCCTGTATCGCGCGAGCGAGGCGCGGGCATGATTGCCCGTCCTCTCCATCCTTCTTCCTCAACCCGACATCGGGTGCACGGAAATATTAAAGTGGAACTCCCTGCGGCACGTCGTGGTCAACCTGTGCGGAAGTCAATCCGAGGCGTGCGCCAAGCATCCTACCGGACCTGGGTCTCCCAGTCAATGAAAAAGGGTCCGGAGCATCTCCCGTGTTGCATTCCGATTCCCACCGGGATAAAGTTTCGCCGGCGCGCGGGTCTGCGCATCCCGGGGGAAATACGTATGCCGACGATCGGCAATCTGATCTGCATGACCCCGCGCGACTCCTACGTCGTCGACGAGCCGCTTCGCCGCAGGGGTCTCCTCGGACATCTGGAGCGCTCGATCGGGCCCTTCGTGCGGAGCCCGGGGATCGGCTTTCCCTACCTGATCGGGTTCCTTCGAAAAAACGGCGTCCTGACCACGGCCACGCGCGTCGCGGTGCAGCACGACAAGATCGAGGGACCGATCTCGTTCGAGGAGATCCTGCGCGACAAGGTCGATCTGGATCGAGGAGATCACGACGTCCTGTTCGTCACGGCCTACACCAACTCGGCGCGCGAGGCCTACCGACGGGCTCGCGAGGCGCGCGCCGCGTGGGCGGCCGCCGGCAGGCCTCTCACCGTCGTCTTCGGCGGACCGCACGCCTCGGCGGTCCCGGAGGAAGGGACGCGACGCGGGCACGTCGACGCCGTGGTCGCCGGTGAGGGGGAGTGGGCGGCCGCGGCCCTTCTCGGGGACATCAAGGCGGGGCGGCCCGTGCGGCCGCTCTACCGGGCGACCTTCGACCGGATCCGTGATCGCGGCACGCTCGCCCTCGACATGGGAATCTGGGAGGGATTGAGACGCCGCCCGCAGCAGATCGTCGCTTCCACGACCTTCGCGCGCGGCTGCAAGCTCGACTGTCATTTCTGCGCCGTCTTCCTGACCAACGGACCGACCGTCAGGAACCGCGACGTGGCGGACGTCGCGGACGAGATTCAGAGCCAGGGTCCGGTCTGCACCAGGGACACGATCGACACGCTGCCACCGGGCCTGTACAACACCCTGCTCAAGACCCTCGTCAAGCTGCCCGTTCTCGGCTCGGTGTACGGCGACCGCCTGATCGCCCGCATGGGGCCCGGATTCAGCCGCCAGTTCTTCTTCTGGGACGACAACCTGTACAACGCCGCCGGGTCCTTCCAGGCGCTGTGCGATGCGATCCGTCCTCTCGGCCGTCCCTGGGCCGCCGAGCTGACCATCGACCTCGCCGAGAAGCCCGAGCTCCTGAAGGCGGCCTACGACAGCGGCTGCCGCGATCTCTTCCTGGGTATCGAGTCGGTCAGCCAGACGGCGATCGACGGCCTCGACAAGTGGTCCAACGACACGGCGTCCATGCGCGAGATGGTGCGGCGCGTGCACGATGCCGGGATCAACATCATGGGGGCGTTCGTCTTCGGGCTGGACGGAGACGATGCCACGAGCTTCGACCGGACGCTCGAGTTCATCTACCGCACGGGGATCGACTTCATCGTCGCCAACATCATCCAGCCCTATCCCGGCACCGGCACCTTCAAGGACGCGGTCGCCGGGGACGATTTCCTGCCGTGGGCTCTCTGCCCGACCCGGTCCGACACCGCCATGGACTACAACTGGCCCCTGTTCGACGGGGCGCACGTCCTGGTCCGCCCGAAGGGGATGACGATCGACCAGCTTCAGGAGGGGTACTACTACTTCCTGCGGGAAGCCTATTCCCTGACCGGCATCCTCCGCCGCTTCCGCGGACCGGCGCACGATCTGCCCGGCGCCGCGGCGCACTTCGCCCGCAACTACCTTCTGAGCCGCTACGGCATGATCAAGACCGCCCACGCGGTGAAACGGAAAGGGGCGAAACCGGTCGGGATGGACGCAGCGGGGCTCGCGCCCGCCGCCGGACCCGGCGTCCCCTCCTTCCGGTCCGTGTTCAGGCCGGGTGTGGCGGAACGGGACTAGCAGAGAGTCCGAGCCCTCCCCCGGCGCAGGCGACGTGCGAGCCCCCGCGGTCCGGTCAATTTGTGTTGACGAGTCGCGGCTTTTTCTGCTTTACTCGCCGGCACTCAAGGAGGCCCCCCCATGCTCAAGACACGCGGCTCGAGTTCGGGCGCTTTCCGCGCACTCATCCTATGCGGCACGGTCTCGGCGGCTCTGTACCACTCCGCCCTGCCGCTCCAGGCCGCCCCGGCGCCCAAGCCGGGATACCAGTCGTTCATCGTCGGCAATCCCGCGGACGCCCCGCAGGCGCCGGGCATGAGCGCCGGGCTGGTGCTGATGGGAGGGGGTCTCGACGTGGACGAAGCGTACCAGTGGATGTGCCAGCGCGCGGGCGGGGGCGACTTCGTCGTGATCCGCACCAGCGGCACGGATGCCTACAATCCCTACATCCAGCAGCTGTGCCCGCAGATGGACTCGGTGGAGACGATCATCATCACGACGACCACGGGCGCGAACTCGACCTACGTCCGCGACCAGATTCACAATGCCGAGGTCCTCTGGATCGCGGGCGGTGACCAGTCGACCTACGTGAACCTGTGGAGCGGGACCGCCGTGCAGTCGGAGGTGAATTACCTTCTCAACACCAAGGCGGTGCCGGTCGGCGGGACCAGCGCGGGACTCGCGGTGCTGAGCCAGTTCATCTACACCGGCGCCCTGGGCTCGGTGACCTCGAGCCAGGCGCTGGCCAACCCGTTCCACCGCTACGTGACGCTCGTCCGCGACCTGTTCGATTCCTCGCTCGGGGCCGGCAAGATCTACGACTCGCATTTCGTGACGCGCGATCGCATGGGACGGACGATCGTCTTCCTGGCGCGCATCGTGGACAACGGCTGGGCGGCGCAGCCCCGGGACATCGGCATAGACGAGCACACCGCGATCCTGGTGACCCCGAACGGCGCGGGAACGATGGTCGGCACGGGGGCGGCCTACTTCCTGCAGGCGCCCGGCCCGGCGGAGGTGCTCGCTCCGAAGACTCCGCTGACGTATCACAACATCGGCGTGTACAAGGTCCCGCAGGGCGGGACGTTCAACCTGTCGACCTGGAACGGCTCGGGAGGGGTGGCCTACACACTCGACGTGGACGCGGGATCGCTGACCTCGACACAGGCGGGCGGCAATATCTACTAGGACGACCCTCGATCGGCAGGGGCCGTCCACCCGACTCCCCGGTCTACATCCGCTCTCCGGACGCGGTACCATGAGCGCATGCAGCAGGCCGGCGAGCCCTTCCCTGCCTGGTTCGATGCCCTCGAGTCGAGGCACCTGTCGCGTCTGACCTTCTCCGAGGTGCGGCGGGGCCTGCAGGCGCTGTCCGCCCTGTACGTGGATCGGGGGAACCGCCTCGAGGACGGAGCGGCTCTCGAAGGGGCCGGCAAGCGGGCGGCGTTCGCGCTGTTCTACGCTCCGCTCCATTTCCTGCTGGTGCGCGAGGTGGTGCGCGCGCTCGGGGCCGCCGAGCCGGGTCCGCGGCGTCTCATGGACCTCGGCTGCGGGACCGGCAGCGCCGGGGCAGCCTGGGCGACCATGGCCGGGGCCCGCTGCGAGGTCTCGGGCGTGGATCGCAGCGACTGGGCCGTGCAGGAGGCGCGCTGGAACTATCGCGCCCTGGGCGTGCGCGGCCGATCGACCCGCGGCGACGTGACCACGACACCGCTGCCCGGGCGCGGCAGCGGAATCCTCGCCGCCTACACCGTGAACGAGCTGGACGACGCGGCCCGGGCGGTCCTCCTGCAGCGCCTGCTCGATGCGGGCCGGCGCGGCGCGCGGGTGCTCGTCGTCGAGCCGATCGCGCGGCGGCCTTTCCCCTGGTGGGACTCCTGGCTCCAGGCCTTCCGCGAGGTGGGCGGGCGCGACGATTCCTGGAGATTTCCCGTCGATCTGCCCGAGCGTCTGCGTCTGTTCGACCGCGCCGCCCGGCTGGACCACCGCGAGCTGACCGGCCGATCGCTCTGGCTGGAGCCCCGAATCCAAGGAGAGCGCGCGTGAACGTCCGCCCTACCTCCTGATCGTCGCCGAAAAACCATCCGGTCTGTCGCGATAGACCAGCCAGAGGGCCGACGGCAGAACGGTCAGGCTGGCCAGCATCGACAGGACGAAGGCGCTCGCGGAGACGATGCCGAACTGGCGCATCGGCGGGAGACCGGAGAGCGCCAGGGCCAGGAACCCGACGGCGTTGATGAGCGTCGCGAACAGGATGGCGCGCCCGGCGATGAGCAGGGCGTTGCGCAGGGCCTGCTCGGTGCTCGCGCCGCCGCGCGACGCCTGGAAGTGATAGAAGAAGTGGATCTGATCGTTTTCCGACGCGCCCAGGACGGTCGAGGCGATCAGAATCGTCGCCACGTTGAGCGGTATGGAGGTCAGGCGCATGACCAGGAACATCACCAGGATCGCGAACAGCGACGGAATCATCGCCAGGACCCGGGCCGCTCCGCTGCGGAAGACCACGAGGAAGGCGACGAAGATGATCGCCACGGTGAGGCCGAAGCTCTCGGTCAGCGTGGGGACGAGGTACTCGCCGATCTTCGCCTGCAGCAGCCCCTGGCCCACGACCCGGAGGCGGCAGTCGCGCAGCGCCGCGTTCCCCGACGCCGCGGCCTCCCAGGCGCGCTGCACGAACCGCTTCAGGTCCTCCACGCCTTTGAAATCGCTTCCGCGGTACACCATCGAGAGTCGCGCGCTGCCCAGCGTGCCGACGTCGACGAAGGCGCGCGCCCCCGGCTCCTGCAGGAGGAGTTGTTCGAGGCGGGCCGCGAGCGCGGGCCAGGCGGCGGGGTCATCGGGCAGGCGATCCCCCTGGCCCGACACGTAGCGGAGGACACGCAGGAGAGTCGTGGGCCCGGTCACCGAGCCGACGCGCCGGTCCTGCTCCAGGGCGCGCGCGAACAGGTCGAGGCCGCGCAGGACGTCGGGGCGGACGATGCCCCCGTCGGTCGTCGTGATCCAGACCTGGATCTGGGACAGCCCGGAGATCGCCTGCTCGAAGCGGCGCGTGTCCTTGTACAGCGGCAGATCCGGATCGATATAAGCGAGGGCGTCGGTCTCGAGGTGCAGAGGCCGCACGAGGCCGGGGACGCCGCTGACGGCCAGGACACCCGCAACCATCAGCAGCGCGGCGACCGGGAGCATGACCCACCTCCAGCGGTAGGAAAATGCCGGCAGCGCATCGATCAGTCGAAGGAGCCGTCGACCTGCGGTCGTGCGTCGGCGCAGGACGGGCGTCGCGAGAATTTTCTGCAGCGCCGGAAACAGCGTGAAGATCACGATCCACGTGAGCAGAAGCCCCGCGGCGACCCACAGCCCCATCTCGCGGATCGGCCGGATGCCGGATACGGCCAGAGCCGCGAAGCCGATCGACGCGGCGACGATCGACGCGGTCGTGGCGACGAACTTGTCGGCCAGAGCGAACACCTGGTGCTGGTCGACCGGCGTGCCCTCGGGACACTCGGCGAAGCGCGACTGGATGTAGACCAGCGCCGCCGTGCAGGTCACCAGGATCGTCAGGGGCACGAGGGAGGAGACGATGGTGAACACAAAACCGAGGGCGCGGCCGGCCCCGACGGTCAGCGCCACGCTGACCGCGAGGGTCATGAGAAAGGCGGCCAGCGTCCTGGCCGAGCGATAGAGGATGAGGTTCATCGCCACGATGAACAGTCCGAACAGCGGGAAGTACCTCAGACTGGCGCGCGCCGTCTCCCCTTCCAGGTAGGCGTCGACGTACGGTCCGCCGACCCTGCGGATCCCGCCGGGTGCCGGGGCTCCGGATTCAAAGGGCAGGAGGGCGCGGTCGATAGCACCCAGAGTTTCGTCCCGCTGGCGCGCTCCATCAACCCCCAGGTCGAGGAGGATCCCGAGGAAGTCGTCCCTTACGAGCCCCTGCTTGCGGAGGAGGTCGGTGCCGGTTGCGAAGCGGCGGAACTCGTCCGTCCAGCCGGCCGAATCCCGGGATCCGGGATGGACACGGTCGTAGAACGCCAGGGCCGAGAACGCGCTGACGCGCGGGATCGCGCCGAGGCTGCGTTCGATCGTGCCGACCCTCGCGAGTGACCCGGGCGCGAACGGATCCGCCGCCTCGACCAGGAGAATCACCTGCTCCCCTTCAGGGAAGAGGCGCTGGAACTCCCGGTTGTTCCGATAGTCCGGGTCGCTCTCCACGATCAGCCGGGCGATGGAGTTGTCGCTCTCGACCCGCAGCGCCTGGAGAACGGCCATGGGGACGAGCAGCGCGTACAGAAGGAGGATCCAGAAGCGCCGGGCGACGATGAAGCGGAATACAGCCTGGAGACTCGGGGACGCGCTCCCGTTCATGGGCCGCACAGAGTACAGCACCGGGCGACGGCTGTCACCCGTGCGGGCCACCTTGAACGGCCTACTCGGGTCGATCGATCAGAGCCAGACCGAAGCCTTCCGGGCCCACTCGCTCTCGGGATACCCCTTCTGCAGCCTCTGGGCCGTCGCCTTCAGCGGCGCCGGGTCGTTGCTCGCCTTGTAGGCGGCAACGCCGGCCCAGTAGCACGCCTCGGGCGCGGCGCCGCTCCTGGCGTGCCCCTCGCAGACCGAACGGAAGCGCTTTTCGGCGTCGGCGTACGACGCCTGCTGGAACGCGAGCTTGGCCAGTCCCAGCTCCAGCTGCGCCAGGAAATCATCCACCGGCAGGAATCCTTCGACGCGGTGCCTCTCCACGCCGTCGGGGTCGAGCACGATCAACGTCGGCGTCCACTGGGCGTTGAATCGCTCGAAGGTCTTCTTCTGTTCCTTGATGTGAACCTTGACTGGCAGGAAGTTCTCGGAGACGGCCTTGACGACGCGGGGATCCGGATAGACCTCGGCTTCCAGCCGAGCGCATCCCCCTCACATCGGCGCGGCGCTGAAGTCCAGGAGAACCGGCTTCCGCGTCGCTTTCGCCTCCTTCAGCACGGCGTCCACGTCCTTCGTCCAGCGTATCTCGCTCATGGGGTCCTCCTCTCGTCAGAACTTTACGAGCATGGCCAGGTTGATACGGTTTTCGGTCCGGACCAGGTCCGGGGTGAAGCCGGGCACCGACGAGCCGGCCCGACCCATATTGCCGCCGGGCGGGGTCACGCCCCCGGGTCCGGCGAAGTATGGCACGCTCGCCGCCCGGTGATCAAATTCCCCCCGGAAAGTCACGAACTGCTTCGGCATGAAATCGAGCGTCATCGAGGCGTCCCAGGCGCGGAACGGATCGCCAGGGTTCTCGGTGAAATAAGGCGTCCCCGATGACGCCGTCGCGCCGTTGATGGGCGGCAGGAGGACCAAGTACCGGCCCGGGTTCACAATCTGCCCGCCCCCCAGGGTCAGCCCGACACGGTCCCGGTCGAACCAGAGGCGGTTGTAGACCATGTAACCGATGAAGTATTGCGACGGTGTTCCTGGGGTGCCGCCGGAACAGGCGACCCCGCCGCCGCTCTCACAACCGGCGTCGATCGTGAGCGAGAACGCGGCCTTGTCGAGGAACCTTCCCGGCCGGTCGAAATACTTGACCTGGATGCTGTCGTCGGTGTGCATGCGCGCTCGATCGGGATTGCCGAGCGTGTCCTTGCCCCAGTAGTTGTTGGAGAGGATCGACAGGGAGCCGTTCGGGCGCCACAGGACGACTTCCGGATCAGCATGAAGACCGCTCCATGCTCACAGTATAAGTCCTCGCGCCTGCACTTTTGCCTCCACCGGGAAGTGGGGATATCATCCGTGCCCGGGGTCACGATGATTGGACAGACCACGATTTCCGAGCGGCCCGCCGCCCCGCTGCGCGCTTGGCCGCTGGCGCTCCTGGCCGCCCTGCTTATGGCGGGCGCTGCGATCGGCCTGTACCTGACCCGCTTCCACGAGAACGCCCTGTACGGCGATGAGTCCGTCGAGCTCGCCAACTGCCCGCAGGATGAGACGACCAACTGCGAGGCGGTCAACACCAGCGCCTACTCCGACATCGCGGGGATCCCGATCTCCGCCCTCGGCATCCCGACCTACCTTCTCCTGCTCGGGCTCGTGGCCGCGGCGCGGAAGCGGCCGCGTGTCCTCTCCTACGTCTTCGCCATCGGACTCCTGACCGTCGTCTACTCCGGATATCTCTATTACGTCTCGACGGTCAAGATCGGCTTCCTGTGCGTCTGGTGCTTCCGGCTGTACTGCATCAACGCCGGTGTCCCGATCCTCGCGGGGCTCGCGGCGTGGCGCAATCCCGCGCATCTTCTGCGCGATGCGCTCGACGACCTGCGCCGCTTCGTGCCCGAGGTGAGATGGAGCGCCGCGGCCTTCGGCGCTCTGCTCGTCCTCACGATCCTCGCGGACCTCGGCTACCGCGCCGGGCTGACGCGAGTGACGGCGCAGACGCGTGCCGCGGAGCCGTCCGTCGCAGCGCCGCCCGCCAGCGAGGAGACGCCGGTCCAGCAGTCCCCGCCGACCGCGACCGCACAGCGGCCATCCGCCCCGGCAGCCGCCAGGCCCCAGACGAAGCCGGCTCCTGCGCCGGCCCAGGCGCCGGTGGTGGTGCCGCAGGCCCCCGAGGTCGAGGGCGCCGCCACGGCGAGCCCCGCCATCGCACCGGAGGCCGCGGCCGGCACTCCGGTTTCCATCGGCTTGCCGGCACCCGGCGCCGCATTCGTCCTCCCGGCGCCGCTCAAGCAGATCCAGGGCCATCCGGGTGGCGTCGACGTGAAGGGGTTCGATCTGCAGGCGCGCATCGGCAAGGGCCGGCCGGTCGCTCTCCTGTTCTGGGCGCCGGGGTACGCCGTGTCCGAGACGGCCCTGGTCGATCTGTCACGCTATCTTCGAGACAAGGCGCCGAAGTACGAGGTGTTCGCCGTCGCGGGCAGGCGGGAGGATCAGCGCGCCGAGATGCTGTGGGAAAGGTTCTGCATGCTCGATCGGCCGACCGACCTGCCGCTGCTGATGGACGACGGGTTCACCCTGTCGAAGCAGCTCGACGTGACGGATGTCCCGGACCTGGCGCTGATCGACGCCGCGGGGCATCTCGTGATCACGAAGATCAAGGGCCTGGCGCAGCTCGTGACCATGTCGCCCGAGAGGCTGACCTCGGAGCAGATGATCGAGCGGGTCGCGCAGGGAACGCCGGCGGCGCCGATCAAGGGGGTCCCGCCGTACTATCCCGCGAACGAGATGATCGGCCGCTGCGCGCCGGAGTTCACCCTCGTCGATGTGATGAGCCACCGGGACGTGACCTTCACCGGCCGCTCCCCGAACGGGCGGCCGACGTTCCTGGTCTTCTGGTCGTCCACCTGCAAGCACTGCCAGAAGGAGATCCCGCAGCTCGCCGCCTACGTCAGGAGCCACCCGGGCGCCGTCAACGTGGTCTCCGTGTCGTTCATCAAGCCCGACCGCCCGGACGGGTTCTCCCACCGGAAGATCACCGAGGCCTACATCAGGACGAACGGCATCACCTGGCCCGTGCTCGACGACTCGAGCGGCTACGCCGACGACCTGTACCGGGTCGTGTCGACCCCGACCACGTTCCTTTTGTCCCCCGGCGGGCAGATCCTGGAAGCGTGGTACTACACGCACCCGAACCTCGCGGCCGCGCTGGACTCGACGATTCCCCGACTCGCGGCCGCGACCGGCCAGTGCCGCCCCGCGGGGCCGCAGGTGCCGTCGCGCGCGGCGTTCTCGGTCACGGCACCCGACGGGTCGAGCGTGCCGCTGCAGTCCCTGACCGACCGCCCGTCGCTCATCCACCTGTGGGCCACTTGGTGCGTCCCGTGCCAGAGCGAGCTTCCGGGTCTCCTGAAGTACCGGCGGTCCCTCGAGGGATCGGGCGGGAAACTGGTCCTCGTCTCGGTCGAGGACTCGGCGGCCGGCGACCGCATCCGGGCGTACGGCTCGAAGCTCGAGCCCGGTTTTGCGAGCTACCGCGCCCCGAAGGGGGGGCTGGCCGATCTCCTGGACCTCAGCTATTCCGTGCCGCGCACCTTCGTCGTCGCCCGGGACGGCGAGGTGCTGAAGACGTTCTACGGCGCCCAGCCGTGGGACGACCCCTCGTTCCAGGAGAGGGTCCGCGCCCTCCTGCAGCTTCCCGGTCGGCTCAGAAGCTGACCACCAGCGACGCCGTGAAGATCGTGTCGAGCGTGTCCAGCTGGTCGAGGACGGTGCCGGTCTTCACGCCGCCGGGGGGCGGGGCATCGAGGAGAGGGATCTCCTTGAACGCCGGCTGGTGGTCGTAGAGCGATTGCAGGCTGACCTTGAGCGCCAGCCGCCGGCTCGTCGACACGGCCACCGAGTTCACCAGGTTGCCCCGCAGGTCCGAGGTGTCGTCGAGGTTCTCGTCGATGATGAGCTCGTTGCCGAACGTCGTCGTGTCGCCGAACTTGTGCTCGTATTTCCACGAGAACCGCAAGCCGGCGAAGCTGTCCTTGACGCCGGGGGCCTGGATGACGTCGTTCTCCCGGGTGTACGACAGCGCGTAGTCCGTGCGGAACTTGGTGCGGTCGGTGTCCCGCCAGACGGTGCCGATCCCGCCGGCCGCCTCGTAGCGGTTCTGCACGCCGGCGAACCGGTTCCGGGTCCAGCCTCCCCCGCCGAACCAGAAGGCGCGCCCGGAGATCGTCCGATCGTAGCGTCCGTTCAGGAAGTAGTTCTCGGCGCTCAGGGCCGTGTCCTTCTCCTCGATCACGACGAAGCCGGCCGGTCCGGGGCCGACGGCGGTGCGCGTGGTCGTCGTGGCCGAGGCGCGCACGCCGCCCGCCTTCAGCTCGATGGACGAACGTTCCCATTTGCGTCCCAGCGTGTTCTTGAATCCGAGGGTCGTGGATTGTGCGTTCCCCGCCGTCGCGACGTAGCCGAACTCCGCGGCGTCGGACCAGGCGCCGGCTCCTCCGGCCGGCTTGTCCTGCGCGCGCACCGGCGGCGCCGCCGCGAGCCAGGCGACGCCGCACACGACCCACACGAATGAGATGCTCCGACGACGACTCATGAAGTTTCTCCTCGACGAAGACTAGCATGAGCCCTCCGATGCTATCTTAGGGGCCGGATGAGACGTCGTCCGTGGCACGAGACCCTCGCGCTCCTCGCCGGTCTCACGTTGATCTATGTTGCCGCCGGCAAGCTGGCGCTGCGGGTGGCCTTCCTGGACCCGAGCGCGTCCGCGGTGTGGCCTCCGACCGGCATCGCCCTCGCCGCGCTCCTCCTTTTCGGTCGAAGCCTCTGGCCCGCGATCTTCGTCGGCGCGTTCCTCGTCAACCTCACCACGGCCGGCAACGTCGCCACGAGCCTCGGAATCGCGGCCGGGAACGCGCTCGAGGCGATCGCCGGCGCCTGGCTGGTGGAGCGCTACGCGGGCGGCCGCCGGGCGTTCCACCGGCTGCCGGACTTCCTGAAGTTCCTGGTCCTGTCCGGGCTCGTCGCCACCGCCATCAGCCCCACCTTTGGCATCACGTCCCTGTGTCTGGGTGGCTTCACCCGCTGGAGCGAATACGGACCGGTCTGGCTGACCTGGTGGCTCGGGGACCTGGGCGGAGCGCTGATCGTGGCGCCCCCCTTGATCCTCTGGCTCTCGAACCCCCGCCCCGGCTGGAGCCGGCGCCGGGGGATCGAGGCCGTCGCCGTCCTTCTGGCGCTGTGCCTGGTGGGGGAGCTGGAATTCCTCGGGTACCTGCTGCCCGGGTTCAGTCGCTATCCCCTGAGCTTCCTCTGCCTGCCCCCCCTGCTGTGGATGGCGTTCCGCTTCGGCCCGCGCGAGACCGCCACGGCGGGGCTCGTGCTCCTGGCCACGGCCACCTGGGGGACGCTGCGCGGCGCCGGTCCCTACGGCGCGTTCGGACCGAACGCGTCCCTCCTCCTTCTGCAGGCCTTCATGATCGTCACGGTCCTGACCGCGATGTCGCTCGCCGCGGTCGTGGCCGAGCGGCGGCGGGAGCACGCGGTCCTGGAGCTGCAGGCCGCGGAACTGGCGCGCTCGAACGCCGAGCTGGAGCAGTTCGCGCACGTCGCCAGCCACGACCTGCAGGAACCGCTGCGGACGGTGACCAACTTCGTGCAGCTCCTGGCCCGGCGTTACCGGGGCCGGCTCGACGCGGACGCCGATGAATTTGTCCAATACATCGTCGACGGCACCACGCGGATGGCGCGCCTGATCGAGGACCTCCTGGATTTTTCCCGCGCCGGCACCTCCGACCGGCCGATGCGGCCGATCGATACCGGCGACAGCGTGGCGGAGGCGGTGGCCAACCTGGATCTCTCCATCCGCGGATCGGGGGCGGTCGTCCACCACGACGGCCTGCCCACCGTGAACGGCGACCCCACGCAGCTGACGCAGCTGTTCCAGAACCTGATCGGCAACGCCATCAAGTTCAGGGGTCCCGACCCTCCCGAGGTTCGCGTCTCCGCCGCTCTCCGCGGCAGGGACTGGGTCTTCTCCGTGCGCGACAACGGCATCGGCATCGAGCCGCAGTACGCGCAGCGCATCTTCGTGATCTTCCAGCGGCTGCACGGCCGGACCGAGTATCCGGGGACGGGAATCGGGCTGTCGATCTGCCAGAGGATCGTGGCGCGTCACGGCGGGCACATCTGGGTGGAGTCGGAGCCCGGCCGCGGGTCGACCTTCTATTTCAGCCTTCCCGCCGGCTAAGCGCCCGTCACGGCCGGCTGAGGAGATCCTCGAAGGTCCGGAGCACCAGCGGCGCGACCCTGGGGCCGACCGAGTTCATCTCACCGTACTGCGGCGAGTCCCGGCCGTAGGCGAACGGCGGCTTTTCGTCCCACTCCGACATCGGGATGATGTACCCCAGCTCGTCATTGCACAGGCTGACGACGAGCCGGTGCCGCGAGCCGAGCATCGGTCCGAGCGGGCGTTCGGCGGGCGTGCCGGGGAAGTCGGCCCCCGGATCCTGCGGATCCTGGATGCCGCCCAGAACGAGCTCCGGATAGATCTCTCCCGGGACGCAGGCGAGACGGGCCAGCGGCTCCTTGCTCCCGGCCGCGCGCAGGGTCACCACCGCCTCCTCGCTCTTGAGCGTGCCGTCGTCTCCGACCTCGCGTGGCCGGATCCGGCCTTCGGTCAGACCCCGGATGAAGCGCGGATTATCGAGCGGCACGCGCAGGGCACTCGAGCGGACGTCGAGGGTCCCCCGATCGACGAACGACGACCCCTTCCCGTTCTCCTCGGCGGACGCCCGCCAGACGGCGATGAGCGCCCGCGCCAGGCGGTCTCCATACGCCTGCATCAAACTGAAGCTCTTCTCCGGGATCGCCTCCCCATTCACGGGATCGGTGAGGCCGACCCCCAGCGGGGTGAGCAGACCGCCGATGGCGCCGCTGGTGAAGATCGCCACGCCGCCGAACTCCTCCTCCAGGACGTGCCGCGTCCACCCCGGGTAATCGGACGAAAGGAGCGTGTTGCCGCGTCCCAGCGACTCCGGATGGCTGGCGAAGTTGACCAGGGTGGCGATCGTGTCCCGGCCGTCGGCCGAATCCGCCTTCATCAGGACGGCGGTGGGATCGATGACCTCGGGCAGGCGGGAGTCGTGCACGAGCTCGGGCAGGCGGGCGGAGACGAACGACAGACGCGCCGGCCGCCTGGCGCGCCACGCCTCGGCGACGGCATCCGCCGCCTCCGAGCGGACGTGCGCGACGTAGTCCGGGTCGAGCGGGACGCCGGCAGGCGTCCACAGGCCGATGAGATCGGGTCCTGCGTGCGTGTGCGTGCTGCACACCATGACGTACCCCGCGCCCACTTCGGGATGACGCGCCTTGATCTCCTCCCTGATCCGGACGACGTCATCGTGGAAGAACCCGATGAGGTCGAGCGCCACGAGGGCGATCGAGGCCTCCCCGACCTCGATCACGAGGGCGCGCGCGTACAGGTCGTCGTGGACCCCGGTCGCGTCCCTCCCCTGCCCGAAGCCGGCCATGCGGGGGGGTGTCCCCGAGGAGAGGTCGGGAGTGATGACCCGCCACGCGGCCCCGGCCCGGATCGGGCCTTGACCCGTGAGGCTCACGCCCGCCGTGGAGGCGCGCGCGGCGGCGGGCCTCCCGGCCGTGGCGTTCGTCCCGGGAGCCGTTGGTCCCGGGCGAGGCCCGCCGTGCGCTGCGCAGCCGGACGAAGCGAGGGCGGAGAGCGCCAGCAGCACGAGGAGGAGTGGCGCGAGGTTGACCGGGCCGGCGAGGCCCCCTAACATCTTCGACGACGTGGGCGAGTCCCCCGAGGTGTCGACAGAGGATAGATTATCCCCGGCGGCGGGGAAAGAGGGCGCGCCCCGCGACCTCGGCGACCGTCTCGCGAGGCTCCGCTCCCGTCTCGGACCGCCTCCGTCCTTCTGGCTCACCCGCTTCGTCATCCTGCGCCTGCTCGGAGTCGTGTACTTCTTCGCCTTCCTGTCTCTCGCCACTCAGGTCCTTCCCCTCATCGGCTCGCACGGCCTCCTGCCGGCCCGCTCCTTCCTTGAGCGGGCCACCGAGTACTTCGGCTCACATCTCGATGGATTTCTGCAGTTCCCGAGCCTGTTCTGGATCGACGCGTCGGACGGTCTCCTCGTGACCCTGGCGTGGGCCGGCGTCGGGCTTTCGATCCTCGTCGTCCTCGGCTTCGCCAACTCAATCCTGCTTCTCCTGATGTGGGCGATCTACATGTCGTACGTCCACATCGGCCAGGACTGGTACGGATACGGGTGGGAGATCCAGCTCCTGGAGACCGGCTTTCTGGCCGCCTTCCTCTGTCCGCTCGTCGACCCGCGTCCGTTCCCGCGTCTGCCGCCGCCGACGCCGGTCATCTGGCTGTTCCGCTGGCTGGCCTTCCGGATCATGCTGGGGGCGGGTCTGATCAAGATCCGCGGCGACGCCTGCTGGCGCGACCTGACCTGTCTCTACTACCACTACGAGACGCAGCCGATCCCGAACCCGTTGAGCCGCTGGCTGCATTTCATGCCGAAGTGGTTCCATCGCGGCGGGGTCGTGTGGAACCATGTCTGCGAGCTCGCGGCGCCGTGGCTGTCCTTTGGTCCGAGACGTCTCCGGCACGTGGGCGGCTTCCTCATGGTCACCTTTCAGATCATCCTGATCCTGAGCGGCAACCTGTCGTTCCTGAACTATCTCACGATCGTGCCGATGCTCGCCTGCTTCGATGACTCGCTCCTGCGCCGCGTCCTTCCCAAGGCGATCGTGCGCCGCTCCGAGCAGGCGGCCGCGCGCGCCGGCGCCTCGGCCGCGCAGTCGATCGCCTCGGCCGTCCTCGTCGTGATGGTGGCGCTTCTCAGCTACTATCCGGTGAAGAACCTCCTGTCGAGCCACCAGGCGATGAACACCTCTTTCAACAGACTATCCCTGGTGAACACCTACGGCGCCTTCGGCAGCGTCGGCAAGGAGCGCCGCGAAATCGTGTTCGAGGGAACGGACGATGAGACGATCACCGGCGCGACGCAGTGGAAGGAGTACGAGTTCGAGGCCAAGCCGGGCGACCCGGCGAGGCGGCCGGCGCTCGTAGCCCCCTACCAGCCGCGTCTCGACTGGCAGATCTGGTTCGCCGCCATGTCGGTGCCCGAGCGCTATCCGTGGACGGTCCATCTGATCTGGAAGCTCCTGCACAACGACCGGGGGGTCCTGGGGCTGCTCGCGAACGACCCGTTCCCCGATCATCCGCCGCGCACCATCCGGGCCCAGTACTACCGCTACGAGTTCGCGCCGCCCGGCAACCCCGAGGGGGTGTACTGGCGACGCACGCTCCTCGGCACCTGGATCCCGCCGCTGTCGGCGGACGACCCGCGCCTGCGGCGTTTCCTGGCGGCCCACGGCTGGCTGCCGGACGGCGGCTCGCCCTAGGACAGCCGCGGCCGCCGCGGGGTCGATCCTTGAGTATAATCGCCGTCGCCTTCTTCCCCAGGATCGCTGCATCGATCCCTCCGAGACACGGGGTCCGCTGATGAGCCGCTCGTCGCCAGACTGGACTCCTGCCGGGAACGCGGACGATGCCGCGGACCCATGGCCGGACCTCGCTGAACGCCTCGTTCTCGCGGCCCTGTTCGCCGTCGCGCTCGCGCTCCGCCTCTACTACGTCTTCCACCACGACTTCGATTCGGACGAGTGGCAGCACCTGCACGTGGTCTGGGCCTGGACCCGCGGGCTTCTGCAGTACCGCGACGTGTTCGACAACCACATGCCGCTCTTCCACATGCTGAGCGCGCCCCTCCTGGCCCGCATCGGCGAGACGCCCGCGATTCTCTACGACATGCGTCTGGCGATGATACCGTTCGTCCTGGTCATCGTGTGGGGGACCTACCTGATCGGACGCCGGCTTCTCGGACGGCGCGCCGGTCTGCGCGCCGCCGCGCTCCTGGGATTGATCCCCAATTTCCTCGGTCGATCGATCGAGTACCGGCCCGACATCCTCCAGACGATGTTCTGGATCCTGGCGCTCTCGGTCCTCCTCGGCGGCCGGATTCACTGGCGCCGGTGTCTCGCGTCCGGGCTGCTCCTCGGACTGGCGGCCGGCTCGTCGCTCAAGTCCATCCTCCTGCTCGCCGCCCTCGGCATCGCCGCGCTGGCGCTGCCGTTGGCCATCGGTCGCCGCCCGGCCCCGGTCCCGCCACTTCGAAAGATCGCGTGCATCTCGGCGGGCCTCGCCGGCCTCGTGATTCCCCCTGTCGCCCTGGCCCTCCACTTCCACATACACGGGGCGCTCCGGCACTTTCTCTACGGCACGGTCCTGCACAATTACGTGCCGCATCTGGGGACCTGGAGCCGGCCCCTGCGCGCGCTCCTGTTCGTCCCCGCGCTCGTCCTGGTGATCGTCTTCGCCCGATGGCTGGCCCGGACCGCCCGCCGGCCGGAAGACGGCACGCGTTTCGTCTTCCTGGCGCTCGTGGCGGGGAGCTTCTTCGCGGCCCTGCACCTCCTGTGGCCTCTGTTCACGACGTACGACCTGCTGCCGTTCTACCCGCTGCTGGCCCTCCTGGTCGTCGGCACGGCGTCCCGTTTCCCGCGGACGCGGGCCGTCCCTTTCCCGGGCCCTTCGCCGTGGCGCCGGGCGGTCCCGGCGGCGGTCCTGCTGTCGTTGACGGGATTGATCGAGATCGGCTGGGTGATGTGGCGCGAGCCTCCCGGACACGACGGCACCCGGCGCGAGGTCGAGCTCCTGACCCAGGTCCTGCGCCTGACCGACCCCGGCGATTCCGTACTCGACATGAAGGGGGAGTCGGTCTTCCGCCCGCGTCCCATCTACTCCGTCCTCGAGGGGATCACGCGGGCCCGCATGCAGGAGGGATCGATCGTCGAGCCGATCGAAGAGCGGGTCATCGCGACGCGCACCTGCCTGGCGGCCGCGAAGATCGATCGATTCCCGGAGCCGACGCGCCGGTTCATCGAGAGAAATTACCTGCTCGTGGGGGAAGTGCGCGTCGCGGGCCGGAACCTGCCCAGGAGCGCCGACGCGAGGGGCCGGATCGGGTTCGACATCGAGATTCCGGCCGAGTACGCCGTCATGACCCGGAAGGGACCGGCCGCCGGACTGCTCGATGGCGAGCCTTACGTCGGCCCGCGCTTCCTGGAAGCCGGGCGGCACGCCTTCACGCCGGCCGCGCCGGAGTCCCGGCACGCGCTGGTCTGGGCCCGCGCCATCGAGAGGGGCTGCTGGCCCTCCTGCGACCACACGGCGTTGACTCCCTGACACGGAGCGTGCCGGCCCGGACACGGCCGCCATCCCCGACCCCGCCTCGATCCGCCTGAACCGGGCGTCCCGTTCCTGGCACCCGGATTGCGATTCCTTCCCGCGACGACCCAAGGAGGACTCGCGCATGACACCCCAGGCGGCACGCCCCGGCGGACCGCACACACCATTTGGAAGGACTCTGGTGATCCTCGCGCTCATCTGGAACATCGTCGTCCCGCTCCTCGCCCGGGACGATGGCGGCGACGCCGCGGCCGGTCCGGTCAGGGCCTCGGAGGCGGGAACGGGCTCTCTCTTGAGGAGAACACCGGACGGTCTCGTCCCCCTCCCCGTTCTCGATATCGACGTGAGGCTCGAGGTGACAGGGATCCTGGTGCACGGGACCGTCGCCCAGACCTTCCGCAATCCGACCGGCGAGGTGATCGACTGCGTCTACGTCTTCCCGCTCCCGGAGCGCGCGGCCTTGCACCGCATGGAGATACGCGTCGGCGGGCGCCGCATCGTCTCGGTGATCGAGGAGAAGGCGGAGGCGAAGCGCGTGTACGAAAAGGCGCGCCAGGAGGGGCGGAAGGCGGCGCTCGTGGAGCAGGAGAGGCCGAACCTGTTCACGACGTCCGCCGCGGCCATCAACCCCGGCGAATCGATCGAGATCGTCCTGGAGTACCTGCAGGAGATCGCCTTCGACGGCGATGCGTTCAGTCTCACCTTCCCGCTCACGCTCACCCCCCGGTTCACGACCGGTCCCCGGGAGGACAGCGCCCGGATCAGCCCGCCGCTCGCGAGCCCGGGGAGCGCGGCGTTCCCGCGGGCGAGCCTGGTCGTCCGGATCGACGCCGGCGTTCCAGTCGACACGGTCGAGAGCGACACGCACGCCATCGGGACCTTCCATGACGGCGGCGTCCTCGTGGTCGAGCCGCGCGGGAAGACGGTGCCCGCCGATCGCGACTTCCGCCTGCGCTGGAGGCCGGTCCTGACGGCCGAACCGAGACCGGCGCTGTTCTTCGAGGACCGTCCGGAGGGGCGGTACGTCCTGGCCATGATCCTGCCTCCGCTCCGCGACGTGGGGGCCGGGCGCGGTCTTCCTGCGGAGACGCTGTTCATCATCGACGTGTCGGGGTCGATGGCCGGCCCGTCGATCGAGCAGGCGCGCGGTGCGCTCCTCCTGGCGCTCGATCGGCTGCGACCGGATGACACCTTCGACATCCTCTCCTTCAACGAGGAGGTGCGGGAATTCCGGGGCGGGTTCGTTCCAGCCTCGGGGCCGGATCTCGAGGAGGCGCGCGCCTGGACCCGATCCCTCGCGGCATCCGGCGGGACGCGCATCGACCTGGCGCTGGCGCGGGGACTGGCGCTGGTCGGAGCCTCGCGAACAGCGGAGTCGCGGAGGATCATCTTCCTGACCGACGGGGCCGTCGACAACGAGGAGGCCGTCCTGAGCGAGGTCCGGTCGGGGCTCGCAGGGGCGCGCCTGCACACGCTGGGCATCGGCGCGGCGCCGAACCGCTACCTGATGCGCGCGATGGCCTCTGCGGGGCGGGGCCTGTGCGATTTCATCTCCACCACGGACGGCGCCGGGAATCGCGTGGACGCGTTCTTCTCCCGTCTCAGCCGGCCCGTGATGACCGGTCTTTCCCTCGCCTGGAAGGGTGGGGAGCCGATCGAGTCGTACCCCGCCCTTCTGCCCGACCTGCACGAGGGGGAGCCATTGTTCCTCTCCGCCCGGCTGGCCCCCGGCCGATCGCTGCCGCGCCTGGTCCTGGGCGGCAGCACGCTCGACGGGGCGCAACACCTGGAGGCGGCCGAGGAGGGTCCCGCGGCCACGGACTCCGGCGTCGCGGTGCGGTGGGGCCGCGCCAAGGTCGAGGCCCTGCTCGACACCCTGGACGATGGAGCGTCCCCCGACACGGTGCGGGCCGCCGTCATCGACGTCTCGAGGACGTTCGGCATCGTCACCCCCTACACCAGCCTCGTGGCGGAGGAGGAATTCCCCACGGCGACCGGGGCCTCCTCCCGGGTGAGGGTGGCGAACGGGTTGCCCGCGGGCTCGGGCCTGCCCGGCGACCTGCCGCAGGGAGGGACCGACGAGCCGGTCCTGGTCCTCCTCGGCGCACTCCTGGTGCTCGCCGGCACCGTCCTCATGGCGGGGGCGCTCCGGCTGCCGGGAAAGGCCTGAGATGCGGGCCCGGCGGATCCTCTGCGTCGTCGCGCTGCTGCTCCTGTCCTCGGGCGGGGGTCTCCTCGGGCGGCGGCTCTACGTCGAGGGGAAGGCTCTCCTGGCGCACCTGCTCATCGAGCGCGCGCTCGCTCTGCACCTCCGGGACGGCGCCTCGCACCCTCCCTGGGCGTGGGCCGACACCTACCCGATCGCGGTCCTCACGGTCGACCGGCTGCGCGTGAGATGCCCGGTGCTGGCGGGGGCCTCGGGGACATCCCTGGCGTTCGGCGCCGGCCACATCGACGGGACAGCGCCGCCGAACGCTCCGGGGCATTCCGTCCTGGCGGGACACCGCGATCGCGAGTTCGAATTCCTGCGCGACCTCGCGCCGGGGGACGTCCTGCGTCTGCGGACGCCGGGTGCCGTGCGCGAGTATCTGGTCGATGGCGCGGGTGTGGTGCCGCGAGACGACGGGACCGCCCTGCAACCGACGGCAGGGGACCGCCTGACGCTCGTCACGTGCTACCCCTTCGGCGGCTTATGGCGCTCTTCTCTGAGGTACGTCGTGACCGCCGCGGCCCGCGGGGTCCCGGTGTCGCAGATGATCACGAATTCGTCATCCCCCTCGGCGCGATCAATCCGTCACCAATATTGAAGAAAGCGCTCCCCCGCCTATATTGACCGGTGGACCTCGAGAAGGTGGAGGGGGGATGCCCAAGGACCGTCACCGGCTACCAGACTGCACCGACCTCCGGCGGCGGCGCCGGACGGTCCTCGCCTGGCTGACCGCCACCGCGTTCGCCGCGATCCCTCTCGTCGTGCCGCGCGCGGCCGCGCAGGCGGTGCGCGCGGCCACCGGCCGCCTGGAGGGATCGATCGTCGTCGGTCCACAGCTGTCCGCGAGAAAGATCCGCTTCAACCTCTATCCCGATCTTGCACAGCCCGCGGCCGCCCCCCAGCCGGAGTCGACGGTCAGCGAGCTGGCGAACGTCATCGTCTCCTTCGAGGCGTCACCGGCGCTCGCGAGCGCACCGTCGCGGACGACGCGTCCGGTGATGCGTCAGGAAGGGTTGACCTTCGTCCCGCACGTCCTGGCGATCGCGAGGGGATCCCAGGTCGAATTCCCGAACGGAGATTCGATCTTCCACAATGTGTTCTCTCTGTCGAAGGCGGCCTCGTTCGATCTCGGCAGGTTCCCGAAGGGGTCGTCGAAGTCGGTGCGCTTCGACAGGCCCGGGATCGTCAAGGTCTTCTGCCACATCCACTCGGACATGAGCGGCGTCATCGTCGTCCTGGACAACCCGTTCTTCGCGATTCCGGACGCCCGGGGCCATTACGTGATCGACGGCGTCCCTCCCGGAGAGTACCGGGTGATCGCCTGGCACGAGCGGGCGCATCCCCTCGAGAGGACCGTCCGGATCGAGCCGGGGCGGGCCGCCGCCGCCGATTTCAGCATCCCGCTGACCGAGGAGAGTCCCGCCGGTGAGTGAGTCCCCCTGGTCGCGGATCCGCTCGGCCAGCCTGTCGGCGAAGCTCATCCTGTTCAGCGCCCTGCTGACGGCGCTCGCGGTCGGAGTGGCGTTTCTGGCCCTCAGTCTCGAGCTGCGCAAGCAGACCCGGCGTCTCCTGGCCGACACCCTCGCCCAGCACCAGAAGATGCTGCTCGAGGTGCAGCGACGGGGGCTCGAACAGCTGCTGCGCGCCTCGACCCTCATGTCCGACAGCCCCACGCTGCGCGCCGCCATGGAGACCTACCGCTCGGAGACGAGCCAGCGGGCGGGCCCCCGGGCGGACCTGCTCGCGACCATCCAGACCGAGGCTGAGAAGATCGCCGGCGGCCTCGGGCGCGACCTCCTGATCGTGACCGATCGCGACGGTCGCGTCCTGGCGGTCGGCGGGCGGCCCGAGGACCGCCCCGGCATCGGCGAGAATCTCTCGACCCGCCCGATCATCCGTCACGCTCTCGAGCAGGACGCCCCGGTCGGGACCGGAAATTTCTCGGTCCTGCGCATCCGCGGACGCTATTTCCAGATCGGCTGCGTGCCGATCGTCCTGCAGGGGTTCATCATCGGCACGTTGACGCTGGGCGACCGGATCGATCAGGGATTCGTCGAGCACCTGCGCCGGTCGTTCGACAGCCAGATCGTGGTCACCGGAGGCGAAGGCGTCCTCGGCTCGACACTGGAGGGGACGCCGTGGCCCGTCGGCGTGGCGGCCGCGCCCGGGCAGGCAGGCGGTGTGCCACCCGACGACGCACGGGTCGTGTCCATCGCGGGGGATGAGTACGTCACGGCCCCCCTGACGCTGGGGCTCGACGAGGACGGCCGTCCGGTCACCCTGCATCTCCTGCACTCGCTGACCCTGGCCCTCGACGAAGCGAGCCGCTCCCTCTTGAAGACCCTCGTCGGATACGGCTCCCTGGTCGTGATGATCGCGGGGCTGTGCGCCTCGGTCGTGGCCCGCTCGGTCCTCAGGCCTCTCGAGAGCTTCGTGAAGTTCATGCGTTCGGCCACGGACAGCGGGGACCGGTCGCGGCGCTTCGACGCCTCGGATGCCGGCGCCGAGGTTCGCCTCCTGAGCGACACGTTCAGCGGCCTGATGGACTCGCTGCGCCAGCACGAGGATCGCCTCCTGACGACCGCCCGGGAGGACCTGGTCCGTCTCGAAAGGTTGAAGGAGTCGGAGAAGCTCGCGGCCCTCGGGCGTCTCCTTTCGGGCGCGGCGCACGAGATCAACAATCCGCTCACCGGCGTCGTCGGCAACATCGAGATGCTTCTGGCGCGCCCGGGGCTCGCCCCGGATCTCGAGGAGAAGCTCGAGACGATCCGCAAGGAGGGGCAGAGGATCGTCGCCCTGGTGAGGAATCTCCTGAAGGTCGCGCACCGTGACTCCGGTCAGCGGGCGATCGTCGACCTCAACCAGGTGATCCGCGACACCGCGGCGCTGCGGCGGCACGACTTCGAAAGGGCCGGGATGCGCATCATCCTCGATCTCGCGCCCCAGCCTCTCCGTCTGCCGGCCAGCGAGCTCGAGCTCCAGCAAGTCTTCCTGAACATCATCAACAACGCCTACGACGTCCTCAAGACGACCCAGGGGCGTCCGGCGCTCACCGTCCGCACCTCGGCGCTGGACGACGAGGCGACGGTGGTGTTCACCGACAACGGCCCCGGCATCGAGGATCCCACGCAGGTGTTCGAGCATTTCTACACGACCAAACCTGTCGGCCAGGGGACGGGGCTCGGCCTCAGCATCTCCCAGGCCATCGTGCAGAGCCACGGCGGGCGGATCGCGGCCGAGAACTCTCCCGAGGGCGGGGCGCGCTTCACCGTGGTCCTGCCGCGCGCCGGTTCGGCGGCGGTCGAGCCGGCCCCGGCCCGTCCTGCGACCGAGACGATCCCGGCCAAGCACCGCCTCCTGCCGGTCTCGGTCCTGGTGGTGGACGACGAGCCGGTCGTCCTGGAGCTGCAGATGGCGATCCTGGGCTCGCTCGGGGCGAAGGCCGTCGGCGCACGCTCCGGCGACGAGGCGATAGCACTGTTGCGGACGCGGGACTTCGACCTGATCGTCTCCGATCTCCTCATGCCGGGGGACGTGTCGGGGAAGGACCTGTACACCTGGGTCGGGGTCCACCGTCGGTCGGGAACGCGGGGGTTCCTGTTCGTGACCGGGGACACGGTCGGCGAGGCCGCGTTCCTGCAGCAGGTGAAGTCGCGCTGCGTGCTGAAGCCGTTCACGATGGAGGAATACGTGTCCGCCCTGCGGGAGACCTGGAATGGCTTGCAGAGCGCGGCTTGAGCCGCCGATGATCCGGGCGCGCGCACGACGCCGCGCGCTGTCTCTTCTCGCCTGCGCCCTGTTCGCCATCGCGCCGGCCCCGTGCGATGAACACGTCCTCGTCGGGGGGCTCTTTGACGCCGAGTACTGGCAGACGGACGACGGCTCCCGCCTGCTGAGCCGGAACGACGGCGACGCCGCCCCGGGCGGCCGCCTGCGTCTGTGGGCGGCCTCCGAATTCCGCCCCCGCCTGCAGGGGTTCGTCCGCGGCGAGGCCTATGGCGGCAGGGCGAACAGCGAATACGGAACGGAGACGAAGCTCGAGCAGGCGTTCGTGCGCTACTCCTTCAGCGAGCCGAGGCATCTCGTGATCGAAGCGGGACAGCTCCTCTCCCCGATCGGCAACTTCTCCCGGCGCTACCTGTCGAGCGTCAATCCTCTGATCGGCTCGCCCGACGGGTACAGCCTCGACTATCCACTTGGTGCGCAGGCCACCGGGCAGGTGGGACGGTTCGATTACCGGGCCGCGCTCGTGGACCGTCCGTTCGTCAACGATCGCTACGTCCCCGAAACCGGCCGGGCGCTGCGGCCGGCTCTGGCCGCGGGGCTGACGCCTGTCGTCGGAACCCGGCTGGGCGTCTACGCCGCGCTCGGTCCGTACCTGGGGCCGCGTGTCGCGCCGATGCTGTCCTCCGGGGAGAACTGGAAGGACTTCAACCAGACCGTCTACGGTCTCGACGTGCAGTTCAGCCACGGCTACTTCGAGCTGAACGGCGATTACGCCCATTCGTCCTACGAGGTCCCCAGCGGCGCTCCGGACGTCCACGGCTTCGCCTACTTCATCGAGCCGAAGTACACTTGGTCCCCCCGTTTCTTCACGGCGCTGCGCCTCGAGCGCAACGACTACCCCTACATCGCCCCGCTGGCGCCCGGCGTGTGGCTTTCGACCACCGCCGATTTCTACGACGCCGAGGTCGCGGCCGGGTACCGGCTCGGGCCAGGCGCTCTCCTCAAGGTGGCCTACCGCCGCGACCGCTGGATGGTGGACGACTCCCTCAAGACCTTCTTCCCCGACGGCTACGCCCTCTCCGCCCAGCTCTCCTACAGCTTCAACGTCAACTCCTGGTTCGAGCGGCCGAGGTAGGACTCTCCGGCCGCCCCGCGCCCGGCCCCTCCGCAGTCCGCCGGGAATGGACTCGCGTATACTTCCAGGCGGAGGGCCTTGCGTGAATTCACAGCCGGAACAGCTCGGGCGCGTCGAGGCCCGGCTCCCCTGCCCCGCCTGCGGCGGACCCACCGAATACCGCAAGTGCAAGGAGATCTGCGCGCGCTGCCGCGTCATCGTGCAGAACTGCAGCGGGGATTAAAGGAGACAGGCGATGGCCCGATTCCTGGTGCACTGGCTGAGCACGGCCGTGGCGCTCTTCGTCTGCTCGCACATCGTGCCCGGCGTGCACGTCGATTCGTACGCGACGCTGGCTGTGGCGTCCCTGGTCCTGGGGTTCATCAACGCCATCATCCGGCCGATCCTGCTGTTCCTCACGCTGCCGATCACCCTTCTGACGCTCGGTCTGTTCTATTTCGTGGTGAACGGGCTGGCGTTCGCGATGGCGGCCTGGATCGTGCCGGGGTTCGACGTCGACTCCATCGGCTGGGCCATCGTCGGTTCATTCGTGGTCAGCCTGGTGTCGTGGTTTCTCGGCTGCTTCGGCCGGCCGCCGCAGCCGTCTCCGTATCGCTGAAGACGATCCCTCCGACAGGAGGACCGCATGGGGGACAGCGTGACCTCGCCTCTCTCGGGCGCCTCGCTGGACTCCCTCCTCGCCCGGCGACGGCCGGTCCTGCTCGACGGCGCCACCGGGACCGAGCTGGCGCGCCGGGGCGTCGACACGACGCTGCCGTTGTGGTCGGGGCGGGCGCTGTTCGACGACCGGGGGCTCGAGACGCTGATGAAGATCCACGAAGACTACGCGCGCGCCGGCGCCGAGATCCTGGTCACGAATACCTTCCGGACGACGGCGCGCATCCTGGAGCGGGCGGGCCGGTCCGGCTCCTGGCGCGAGGCGAACCGACGGGCGGTCGAGTGCGCGCGGGCCGGCTCCCAGGCGAGCGCCGGCCGCGTCTGCCTGGTCGCGGGCGGACTCGCCCCCCTGGAGGACTGCTACCGTCCCGACCTGGTGCCGACGCGGGACGAGTGCCTGCGCGAGCACCGGCCGCAATCGGAGCTTCTCGCCTCGCTCGGCGTCGACCTGATCATCATCGAGACGATGAACAGCCTGCGCGAGGCCGAGGCCGCGCTCCAGGCGGCGCGCGAGACCGGACTCCCGGTCCTGCTGAGTCTCTGCCCGCGCCCGTCGCACCACCTTCTTTCCGGGGAGCCGCTCGAAGCGGCGCTGCCCCGTCTGGCCGGAGCGGGCGGCGACGCGCTCCGCGGCGTCCTCATGAACTGCGCGACACCGGAGGCGCTGGAGCAGATTTTTCCGCGCTTCGCGTCCCTGGCCCCGGCCTTGCCGCACGGGCTGTACGCGCACCTCGGAGAGCCGGACGACGTGACCGGCTGGCGCATGCCGGATCGCCACGAGCCCAGAGCCTACGCCGTCTGGATGGAGAAGCGGATCGAGGAGGGGGCGCGCTTCGTCGGCGGCTGCTGCGGCACGACACCCGATCACATCGCGGCGATCGCGGAGAGGCTTGGCCGGCTGCCAGGCTGAGAAGGCTCGAAGCGGCCGAACGGTCCGGGGCGCGCGCGCCCGGTCATCCGGTCCAGGCGAACCGGACCTTGACCGCGACCTGGTCGCTCTGGGGCTCGAGATTGAACGCCCCTTCGCCGGCCGGATGGACCCAGTTCCGGTTCCAAACGACGAACAGGTCGTTGCCGGGGCGGAAGGTGAAGCGCAGGCGCGTGTTCATCCCCATGCTCCTCGTCTCGGTGTCGTACTGGAAGTAGCCGAACAACAGGAGGCGCGGCGAGAAGGCGAAGACGTTCTGGAGCTGGAACAGGCGCTGGATGAAGTCCCCCTCGGGCAGGTGGCCGAAATCGTTCTCGAGATCGAGCTTCTGGTGCAGGTGCCCCTTGAGGACGTCCCAGTTCACGAAGGCTTCCGTCTGGGTCAGCCGGCCTCCGTAGAAATCGCCGAACCAGACGGTCGAGCCGATCCTCCAGCCGCGCGTCTGGGCCGACTGGGCCTCGACGCGGTAGCGCGTGAAGCGGTAGGCGCCGGGCGTGATCACGATTCCGGGCACGATCTCGAACGGCGGCCCCGCCGGGTCGACGCGCTCGTATGTCGGCACCCAGTTGGCCTCGAAGTGCTCCCCTGATTCGGTCTCGATGTTCAGAGGCGCCGTGTACAGACGACGCGATTCGGGCCGCCCGTCGAGGTCATCGATCCGCTTGTAGCCGGTCTCGAAGAACGCCTGGCGGATCCAGCGAAAGGCGCCGTCCGGCCTCGGCCGCGGCTTCACGGCGTTCCAGAAGTCGTACCAGCGCGTCCCCGGGCGCGGCAGGAATCCGAGCGCGGGATCGAGAGCGTCGCCGAACTCCATGACACGCGCGTAGGCCTCCCAGAAATCGTTCGGAAGGTCCACCTTGAAGCCCCAGCCGCCCCGGTTTCCGCGGGGAAGCTCGCCGCTCGAGCGCGCCGCCCAGCCGCCGATCGAGAGCTTCTTGTCGCCCGCGATCTGCGAGCTGTGCCAGACGGCGTCGATCCCCGCCAGCGAGTTGGAGGTCAGTCCTCGGGGGTCGCCGTGCGTGCCGATCGCCCCCACGTGGAAGCTGTCGGTGAGGTCGTAGGTGACCCGGCCCGCCGAAAGGTTGGTGCGCGGCGCCGCCGTCGATTCCCCGGTCTGGATGTCGAGCGCCCCCACGCTCAGGGGGCCCGCGTGGCCGAGGATCTTGCCGCCCCAGTCGATCGGGACGGTCTCGAACTCCGTCGGGAGCTCGACCAGCCCTATCCGGCGCGAGTAGAACGGCACGAAGTCCTGCTCCAGACCGAGCCCGAAATTGAACAGGCTCGACCCATCCAGGAAGAACGGCCGCTTTTCGGGAAAGTACAGGTCGAAGCGCGTCAGGTTGATCTGGCGCGTGTCGACCTCCGTCTCGGCAAAATCGGTGTTGGCCGTCAGGACGCCCGTCAGTCCCGGGGTCGGGCTGCAGGTCAGATCCAGGCCGCCCCGTCCGATCGTCCGCTCCGTCTGCTCGGCGGGCGCTCTCTCGTATCGGCCCAGGGCGTAGGGCGCGACCGTCAGGCCCTTCCCCTGGTCGAGCCCGGCGATCCCCGAGAGCAGGCCGGCGCTGCTGAGATCGATCACGTCGGAGTCGATCGTCACTCCCGACCAGTGGAAGTTGAGGCGGTCACGCGCGACCCAGCGCAGGACGTTGAATCCCCACTCCGACAACCCTCTCTTGAAATGCAGCGTGCGCGAGGGGATGCGCATCTCGACCGTCCAGCCTTGCGCGTCGATGCTGGTCCTTGCGTCCCAGATGCCGTCCCAGTCCGTCGTGAGGATGCCGGGGCCCGGAATCAGACCGTCGCTCACGGCCCCCGTGGCGTGGACTTCGAACATGTATCCCGTGCGCTTGTCGCCGAAGGTGTCGAACACGAGTGTAATGAAATCGTCCCCGAACGGATCCTCGATATCGCGCTGCATCGAGTGCAGCGAGATCTTCGCCGGCTCGGGGTCGAAGCAGTGGATCCCGACGTAGAGGTTGTCCCGGTCGACGAGAAGGCGGATTTCCGTCCTGTAGGGCGTGGGCGCGCCCGGGTTGGGCGCGTGCTGCGTGAGGTCGGGGATGACGCCGGCCCTCTCCCAGGCCGGCTCATCCAGCCGGCCGTCCACGGTGACGGCGCTCTCGGTGCGGACGGCCGCGACGCGCGACGGGCCCGCGGCCGCGGGCGTGTCCGCGGCGGCACGGGCGGCGAGTGCGTCCCGCCCGCCGGCGGCGACACCTCCCGCGAGGACCCACAGGAGGAGCGGTGCCGCGCGCACTCCTACTCGGCGGGCAGCGTCGCGGTCGAGGGGGATTCGCCCGCAAGGCCGCGCGCCGTCTCCTCCACGCGCCGGAAGAAGCGCAGGAAGTTCTCGCCGAGGACCCCTTCGACCTCCCTCTCGGAATGGCCCCGGCGCAGGAGCTCCGCGGTGATCACCGGCAGCTTCGAGACGTCGTCGAGCCCTTCCGGCGGGTCCTCGATGCCGTCGAAATCGGTCCCCAGGCCGACCGCCTCGGGCCCGGCGATCTGGATGACGTGCTCGATGTGGTCGACGACCCTGCTCCACGTGGTGCGGCGTCGCGGGAGGGTGTCGAACAGCTTGCTGATCGCCTCGTCGCGCTTCCTGGGATCGGAGGCCATGTCCTGCTTGATCCTCAGGTACTCGGGCGCGACCTTCTCCCGCTCGGTCTTCATGGCGGCCACGACCTCCGGGTCGACGAAGTAGGACGAGACGTTGATCATCACGACGCCCCCCTTGGCGGCGATCCTCCTGATCTGGTCGTCGGTCAGGTTGCGCGGGATGTCGCACAGGGCGCGGCAGGAGGAGTGCGAGGCGAACACCGGGGCGCGCGACGTCTCCAGCACGTCGTCGATCGTCTCGTCCGAGACGTGCGACACGTCCACCATCATGCCGATCCGGTTCATCTCGCGCACGACGACGCGACCGAAATCGCTCAGCCCGTGGTGCGTCTGGTAATCGGCGCCATTGAAGTCGGGCAGGTAGAACTTCCCCGACGAGTCGGCCCAGTGGTTGGTGTTCGTGTGGGTCAGAGTCATGTAGCGCACGCCGAGGCGGTAGAACTCGCGCAGCGCGCCGAGCGAGTCCTCGATCGCGTGCCCCCCCTCGATCCCCATCAGCACCGCCATCTTGCGGTCGCGCTTCGCCTGGCGGATCTCCGCCACCGAGGCGGCCCGGGAGAGATCCTTCGGATGGGCCCGCACGACGCGATCGACCAGGTCGATGAGATCGAGCGTCTCCCGCGCCGCGCCGCCGCTCTCGGCGTAGCTCGCCGGCACGTAGATCGCGAAGAACGGTGCCGTCAGCCCACCTTCCTGGGCGCGTGGGATGTCGAAGTGCGGCGTCGCCCCGCGCTCGCCCACGTCGGCCCATTTCTTCTCGAGCGTGTACGGCGCGTCCACGTGCGTGTCGACCACGATGGCGCGCGCCTGCAGGCGCTGCGCCCTGGTCTCGGCGTCGCCGGCGGCGGCCGGCAGGATCGTGATCCCCACAACGACAACGGCGGGCAGGAACAAGCGTCGCATGCGGTCCCCTCCGGAAGCCGGAGATTGTCGCATACCTCGGGCCCGTTCGCAGCGTTTCAGGATGCGGATCGCCGCGTTGACCCGTTCGCCGCGGCTTTGCTAGCATCCGCCATGAGCATCGAGAGAATCCAGGAACCTGCGTCGCCGTCAGTCCCCCGCCCGGCCTCCGACCCCCTCGCCGCGGAGGTCCGCCGCTTCCGCGGCCGCACCCCGGGCTCGCTCGACGAGTGGGAGCGCGCCCGCCGCTTCCTGCCGGCGGGCGTGTGCAGCAATTTCCGCCTGATGGAGCCGCACCCGATCTTCCTGCGCTCGGCGCGCGGGTCGCGCGTGCAGGACGTCGACGGCAACGAGTACGTCGATCTGGGAATGGCGCAGTCGACGCTGCTCGCGGGTCACGCGCACCCCGCCGTCCTCGACGCGGTGCGGCGGCAGGCCGAGAACGGCACGATGACCTGCTACCCGAACCCGCGCACCGCGGACCTGGCGGCGATCGTCTGCGATCGCTTCCGGCTGGACCTGGTGCGCTTCGTCAACACCGGGAGCGAGGCCACGCAGTTCGCCCTGCGCGTGGCCCGCGGCGCCACGGGCCGCGACGGGATCCTGAAGTTCGACGCCTGCTATCACGGCGGGGCGCCGGAGTTCTGGCTGGGCAAGGCCGAGACGGACCTCCCCCCGGGCGCCCCCGAGTGGATGGGCCAGGAGATGTACAGCGCCGGCATCCCGCACGCCATGGTCTCGAAGACGTTCCTGGCCGATTACAACGATCTGGAGAGCGTGCGCGCCGCCTTCCGCGAGCATCCGCGGGAGATCGCGGCGGTCATCCTCGAGCCGATCTCGTTCAACCTGGGGATCCTTTTGCCGCGGGAGGGGTTCCTGCAGGGGCTGCGCGATCTGTGCGACGCCGAGGGGGCGGTCCTCATCTACGACGAGGTGAAGATGGGGTGCAAGCTGGGGCTGCGGGGCGCCGGCGAGTATTTCGGCGTGCCGCCCGACCTCGTGGCCATGGCCAAATCGATCGGCGGCGGCTTCCCGATCGGCCTGTTCGGCGGCCGGCGCGACCTCATGGAGGGGATCGAGACGCGCAACGTCAAGCACGTCGGGACCTACGCGGCCAACATGGTCGGACTCGCGGCCGCCTACGCGACGCTGACCGAGGTGCTGACGCCGAAGGCATACGACCGGCTGTTCGCGGTCAACCAGGCGCTGGCCGACGGCTACCGCGAGATCATCGCGCGCACCGGTCTCGAGGCGCACGTCGTCACGGCGGGGGCGTCCGGCTCGCTGTTCTTCAGACGCGCCCCGGTGAAAAGCGTCGCCGACTTCAAGACGACTCGGATGGACAAGTGGCCGATCTTCTGGCTCGGCATGGCGAATCGCGGAATCCTCCCGCAGGCCCACGGCCCGGAGGACATCTGGACGGTCTCGGTGCAGCACACCGACGAGGACGTCGAGGCGACCCTGCGGGCCTTCCGCGAAGTGGCTGTCCTTCTCGCCTGAGTCACCTGGCGGCTCGGCGAGGGGACGTCATCTCGCCTCCGGGCAGTTCACCGGCGGCCTGTTTCTGTAGCAGGAGCCGGAACTGGTCCGCCGGCAGCGGCCGGCTGAACAGGTAGCCCTGCATGAGCCGGCAGCCCCTCTCGCGCAGGCAGTCGCGCTGCTCCGGGGTCTCGACGCCCTCGGCGATGACGGCCATCTTCAGCCCTTCCGCCATGGCGATGATGGCCGCGGTGATCGCCGCGTCGCCCGGATCGGTCGCGATGTCCCGCGTGAACGACTGGTCGATCTTCAGCGTGTCGATCGGGAATCGTCTCAGGTAGGTCAGCGACGAGTACCCGGTGCCGAAATCGTCCACCGAGACGCGCAGGCCCATGTCCTTGAGCCGCTTCAGCGCGGTGATCGTCTCCTCGACGCTCTGGACCAGGATGCTCTCGGTGATCTCCAGCTCCAGGCAGCGCGGATCGAACCCCGTGGATTTCACGATCTCGTCGACGGTGTGCACGAGGGGCTGCTGGCGGAACTGCCGCCCCGACAGGTTCACCGCGATGATCATCTCGCCGAGACCCTCGTCGCGCCACGCCTTCCCCTGCGCGCATGCGGCGCGCAGCACCCACTCGCCGATCGGCATGATCAGACCGGTCTCCTCGGCCAGCGGGATGAAGTCGCCCGGTGGGACCATCCCGAGCTCGGGATGACGCCAGCGGACCAGCGCCTCGGCCCCGATGATCCGGCCGGTCGCCACGTCGATCTGCGGCTGGAAGTGCAGCAGGAACTCCTGGCGCTCGAGCGCCTTGCGCAGGCTGTTCTCCATCGCGAGGCGCTGCAGGGCGGCGGCGTTCATCGAGGCGTTGTAGAACTGGTAGGTCCCGCGCCCCGCGTCCTTGGCGTGGTACATCGCCGAGTCGGCGTTCTTCAAAAGCGTGTCCGCGTCCTTGCCGTCGTGCGGGAACAGGCTGATGCCGATGCTGCCGGTCACGAAGACCTCGTGCTCCTCCAGCTTGAACGGCTCGTTCAGCGCCTCCATGACACGGCGGGCGATCTTGGCGGCATCCTCCCCGCGTGCGATGTCGGTGACGGTCACGATGAACTCGTCCCCCCCGAGGCGGGCCACCGTGTCGCTCGAGGCGAGCGGGTCGCCGCGGGCGATCGTGTCGGTCGAGCGCAGGCACTTCTTCAGGCGCTCCGAGACCGCCTGCAGCAGTCGGTCGCCCACGGTATGCCCCAGGGTGTCGTTGATCCTCTTGAACCGGTCCAGGTCCAGGAACAGCATGGCGAGCGTGTGCCCCTGCCGCTGCGCGTTCGACAGCGCCTGGTTGAGCCGCTCCATGAACAGGACCCGGTTCGGCAGCCGGGTCAGCCCGTCGTAGTACGCCAGGAAGCTGATCTGCTCCTCGATCTGCTTGCGCTCGGTGATGTCCTGCGTCGTGCCGGCGAGCCGCAGCGGCGTGCCGTCGTCGTCGAAGACCACCTCCGCCTGCTCGTGCACGAAGCGGACGGAGCCGTCCGGCATCAGGAGCCGCGCGTCGAAGCTGTACGGACCCTCCTTCCGTACCGCCTCGCCTGTGGCGCGCGCGACCAGCTCCCTGTCCTGAGGATGCACGCGCTCGAGGTACGACGCCAGGTCGGGCGTGAAGGTCTTCGGGTCGACGCCGAAGATCCGGTAGGTCTCCTCCGACCAGCGCATCCGCCCCGACTTCAGCTCGCGCTCCCAGTTGCCGAGATGCGCGATGCGTTGCGCGCTCGCCAGGCGGGCCTCGCTGTCGCGCAGGTCGTCGACGGTGCGCTTGGCGCGCAGCATATAGCGCAGGCGGTGCCCCAGGACGAACAGGTTGATCGGCTTGGACGCGAAATCGGTGGCCCCGGCCTCGTAGGCAGTCTTGATCGAGTCGGTGTCGTCGAGGCCGGTCAGGATCAGGATCGGGGTCCCGGCCCCGCCCGGGACCTGGCGCATCGCGGCGCACGCCTGGAAGCCGTCCATCTCCGGCATGCGCACGTCCATGACGACGAGCTCGGGCTTGTGCCGCGTGAACGCCTTGACCCCTTCCGCGCCGTTGCGCGCCTCGACGACATTGAACTGGAAGAGCTCGAGCGCCTCCTTCACCAGCTCGCGGATCGCCGTGTCGTCGTCGACCACGAGGATCAGGGTCTTCGTCTCGGCCTGGGCTCCGGCGCTCACGATCCCCCCCCCGCTCCCAGCTTCCGGAGGGCCTCGACCACCCTCGCGTACTCCGCTTCAATCTCGGGAAGACTGTCCGGGACCGCTCCGTCCTTGGTCTCGCGGGCCCTGGCCTCGAGCGTCTTGCACAGGGCCGACAGCCGGAGGGCGCCGACCATGGCGCTGCTCGACTTGAGACTGTGGGCCAGGCGGTACACGGTCGCCGTATCGCCCCGCTCCACGGCGATCTGCAGCTCCTCCATCATGGACGGCGCGTTGGAGAGATACAGACCGATCACGCGGGGGATGACATCCGGCTGGCCCGCCCGCTGTAGCGGCCGCATGCTCTCGAGCGTCTTCATGTCGATGGGGGCGCCGCCGTCCGGAGGGACGTCCGGGACCGCGGCCGCACTGGCTGCAGCCTTCGGTGCGGCGACCGCCTCGGCCTGCGGCCCGGCGGGCGCGGGCTCGGCCGCGACCTGGGCTCCTGCCTGCGGGTCCTCGCCGATCCAGCGCTCGAGCACGGTGCGCAGGGCCTCCCTTCCCAGCGGCTTGCTCAGATAGTCGTCCATACCGGAAGTGAGGCAGCGCTCGCGGTCCCCCTCCATCGCGTTGGCGGTCAGGGCGACGATCGGGATGTGCCGTTTCTCCCCGGCCGCGTCCTCCAGTCGGCGGATCTCCGTGGTCGCTTCATATCCGTCCTTGCGGGGCATCTGGCAGTCCATCAGCACGAGGGAGTAACCGCCCTTCGCCATCTTCTCGATCGCTTCCTCGCCGTCCCCGGCGATCTCGACGCTGCAGCCCAGAGATTCGACCATGGCCAGGATCACTTCCTGGTTCACCGGGTTGTCCTCGGCGAGCAGGATGCGTCCCTGCAGCGGCGGCGCCTTCTCAGAGAGGCTGTGGCGCGTCACCAGCATGTAGTCCTCCGCGGGCCGGCCCAGCACCGCCGCGAGGCAGTTGTAGAGATCCGACTGGCGCACCGGCTTGCTCAAGTAGCCCTCGATCTTCGCGCGCCGCGCCTCCGCGGCGTCGCCGCGCAATCCGACCGAGGTCAAAAGGACCAGCCGCACTCCCGAGATCGACCCCTCCGACTTGATCCGGCGGGCCAGCTCGATCCCGTTCATCCCGGGCATCATCATGTCGAGCAGGCCGACGTCGTAGGGGTGGCCTGCTCCCGCCGCCTCGCGCAGCATGTCGAGCGCCTTGGGCCCGCTGTCCGCGCTCCCCTCCTTCATCCCCCAGGAGGCGACCTGGTGCTGCAGCAGCTCCCGGTTCGTGGCGTTGTCGTCCACGATCAGGACGCGCAGCCCCTGCAGGTTGCGCCGCGGTGCCACGCGCCGCGTGGCCAGGCGCTGCCGGCCGAGCCGGGCGGTGAACCAGAAGGTCGATCCCTTCCCGGGATCGCTCACGACACCGATGCTGCCGGACATCATCCCCGCGAGCTGCTTGGCGATCGCCAGGCCCAGCCCGGTCCCCCCGAAGCGTCTCGTGGTCGACCCGTCCGCCTGGGTGAAGGCGCCGAAGATCCTGTCCTTCGCATCCGCGGCCACGCCGATTCCCGTGTCGCTCACCTCGAAGCGCAGAAGCGACGAATCGCGTCCCTGCTCCTCCGACGTGACGCGCACCACGACCTCACCTTTCTCGGTGAACTTGACCGCGTTCCCGACCAGGTTGATCAGGACCTGGCGCAGCCGCCCTGGATCGCCGTGGACCTGAGTGGCGACGCCGTCGTGAATGACGCAGGCCAGCTCCAGACCCTTGCGCTGGGCCCGCTCGGCCAGGAGATCGCAGACGTCCTCGATGGTCTGGCGGAGATCGAAGTCCACCGCCTCGAGCTCGAGACGGCCGGCCTCGATCTTCGAGAAGTCCAGAATGTCGTTGATCACGCCGAGGAGGGACTCGGCCGAGCTGCGCACCGTCTCGGCGAACCTCTTCTGCTTGGCGGTCAGATCGGTGTCGAGCAGGAGATCGGTCATGCCGATGACGCCGTTCATCGGAGTGCGGATCTCGTGGCTCATGTTCGCCAGGAACTGCGACTTGGCGCGGCTCGCCGCCTCGGCCTGGTGGGCCAGGTCGTAGGCCTTCCTCGTAGCCTGCTCGAGCTCGTGGGTGCGCTGCTCCACCTTGCGCTCGAGATCGTGCTGCGAGCTCTCCACCTGCTCGCGGTACTGGCGCAGCCTGCCGAGCATGGCCGAGAACGCCGTCCCCAGCTCCCGCAGCTCGTCCCGGGTGTCGACACGGATGGTGTGGTCCAGACGCCCCTCCGCCACGGCGCGGGTCGCCTCGACCAACTGGTTGATCGGTGCGGTGATCTTGCGCGTCAGGAGGATCGTCGCGGTGACCCCGAACAGGACGCAGATCGCCGCCGACGCCGCAGCGTGCATCAGGAGCGCTCGCAGCCTCTGGCGCATCGGCTCCTGGCTGAGACCGAGCTGGACGTAGCCGATCACCTCTCCCGCCGCGGGCCGGGGCGGGGCATCGGGGAAGAGGGACGCCTCGCCCGCATCGGCGGCGCCGTGCACGGGCACCAGGACGTCGAGATAGGCGCTCCCGTCCATGCGGTCCCGGAACTCGCCGACCGCCGCCTCGGTCCCCTCCACCCTGCGCGCATGACGCTGGAATCCCGGCAGACCGATGGAGCGGAAGGCGCGCTCCAGGAGGCCGTGTCCGTCCCGGTCGGCGAAGCGGACGTAGGCGACCGCGGGGTAGGCGTTCACCCCGGCGGCGACCTGCTGCAGGGCCTCGCGGTTCTGGGTGTACAGGGCGTACTCGCTGTTCTGCGACACCATCGCGGCCAGGGCGGCGCCGTCGGACTGGAGCTGCTGGACGTTGGCCGCGATCTCCTCGCGCACGATCAGGGCGCCCATGCCCAGCGTCGTCGCCAGGATGGAGGCGACGATCAACGCGTTGAACTTCGTGGCCAGCCCGAATTTCTGCGGCAGTCGCGGTCTCATCGGCTCACTCGATCACTGTCTGCGCGGCCTGCAGCACCTGTCCGCCGAGGTCGAGCTTCAGGAGGCGCGCCGTCTTGAGATTCACCGAGTACACGACCTTGCGCGGCGGCACGGGCGGCAGCGCCGAAGGCGCCGTCCCCTGCAGGATCTTCAGCGCCAGCTCGCCGCACTGACGCCCGATGTCCTTGTAGTCGCGGTCGAGCGCGTACAGCGCTCCGGCCTTGACCCAGGTCGCCGACAGCCCGACGAACGGGATCCGGTTGCGCAGGGAGAACAGCAGGATCGGCTTGACGGTCTGAGGGTTCAGGACGATCTGGTCCGCGACGCCCCACAGGACGTCGGCCCGCTTGTTCAGGCTGTCGAGGGCGTCCGGCAGCTCCTTGGGGGACTCGACCTTGCGCGCGAACAGCGTGAGCCCCAGGGCCGCCGCCACGCGCGTCGCCGCGTCGATGCGCGCCTGGTTCTCGGAGGGATTGAACAGGACTCCGACGTTGCGCTGGCCGGGGAGGAGTCGCTGCAGGTAGCGCAGCTGGGTCTCGACCGGGAACTCCAGCACCACGGCGGTGGCGTTCGGCGTCTTCGCGACGTCGTCCGCGTTCAGCACCAGCCCCGCGACGATCGGCAGGTCGCGCACGTCCCTTACGGCGGCCTGCGTCCCGAGCGATCCGAGGGTCAGGACGAGGCTCGCGCGGTCCTGACGCGACCGCTGCAGCGCCGCGGCTGCGGCCGCGGAGTCGCCGTGCAGCGACTGAACGTCGATCGCGAGGCGCACACCCTGCTGCTCCAGGTAGTCCCGGAAGCCGTCGAGCGCCTCCTGGTAGGGGGGGGCGTCCTGGCTGACGAGGACCGCGACACGCGCGTCCTCCTTCACCGCCGCGGCGCCGGCCGGGGCGGAGACGGCCAGGCCGAAAGCACCCAGCGCCAGCAGGGACGCACGCACAGGAGCGATCTTCATCGAGGCGGCGACGCTCCTAGAACTCGTAGCGGATCTGGACGCGGACGCTCCGGCCGTCCTGCGGGATCACGTCCTGCACGTGCTCCGTCCCGCCGGGATCGCCGTACCTCTTGTCGAACAGGTTGAATACGCTCAACGACACGCCCGGCCCGCTCTTCCAGTTACGGCTGAGAAGCGTCAGGTTGACCACCGAGAATCCCCCGGCGGAATCGCCGGCGAGGGTCTCGCGCGCCGAGGTGTACTGCGCCTCCAGACTCGCCAGAAGCCTGTCGTGCTTGAACGGAACGCTCAGGTTCGCCTTCGCCAGATGCCGCGGCGAATTGGTCAGGATCGAGCCCGTCGTCAGGTCCTCGCTCTTCTGCAGCGCGTAGCTGAGGCGCCCCTCGAGAAAGCGGGCGAAGGACCCTTCGACCTCGAGCTCCACGCCCTCGGCCTTGACCCGGTCCACGTTCCTGAACACTTCGAGCAGGTCCGACGGGTCGATCATCGCCGTGATCAGATTGTCGATCCCGTAGCGGTACACGGAGGCGGCGCCCCGCATGCGGTTGTGGAAGGTGTGCTCGAGGACGGCCTCGTACGTGTTGATCGTCTCCGGCCGCAGGCCCGGATTCGCCTTCTGCGAGAATCCGCCGTCGTCGTAGTACAGCTCGTAGTCGTTGGGCGCGCGGAACGCCCGGCCGTACAGGAACTTCATGGTGGTCGCCTCGCGTACGGAGCAGATCACCGCGAGACGGGGGTTGGTGGTGCCGCCGAAGGTCTCGTAGTTGTCGTGCCTCACCCCGAAGTTCAGGATGAGGTTGTCGCGCACGCGGTATTCGTCCTGGACGTAGGCCCCCCAGAAGGAAGTCTGTCTCCGGTCGTCGAGGTAGACGAAGGAGGGGTTGGTGTCGTAGTACCCCTGGTCCTGCTGCGCGTTGTAGCGCGCTTCGACGCCGCCGATCACCTTGTGCCTGTCGGCCAGCGTCGTGATGGTCTGCGCCTCCACGGTCCACCACTGGCCGTAGCCGTAGTCCTTGGACACCGCCCCCGAATAGGGATAGTTCCCCTTGTACCAGTAGCCGTCGTAGGAGGCGGTGCCCACGAAGCGCGACTTCAGACCGATCTCGCGGTCGTAGCGCAGATCCAGAAAGCCGCGCTCATCGAGGGTCTTCTCCCGGGAATCGTTGAAATCGGTCCCGAAGGAGGCCGTGGGAATCTTCTTGTCCCGCGACGAGTAGCCCCCTTCCACGCGGACGTTGCCGACGGACATCTTGCCGAACAGCCGCGCATACCTGTCGCCGTCGGCCCCCCTGGCCCATCCGTTGTTGGTGGCCGGACTGTTGAACTCGGGATAGAACAGGTTCTGACCGCCGCTGTCGGCATAGCTGCCGCTGATGAAGGTCTCCACCCCGCTGTCGGTGCGGCCGCCGTACGACATGCGCAGCTCGCCGGTCGAGAAGCTGCCGCCCGTGGCCGCGATCTCCGTCCCCTTCAGGCTGCGCCCGGACTTGGAGATGACGTTGATGACCGCCAGGAAGGCGTTGGTGCCGTAAAGGGAGGAGCTCGGTCCCCGGATGATCTCGATGCGCTCAATCGCGTCGACCTCGATGATCGTCTCGGTCCCGACCGACGCCTGGTCGTAGATGTTGTCGTTGATCCGGTGCCCGTCGAGAAGCAGCAGGACGCGAGTGTCGTAGTCCCCGGGCCGGTCGAAGCCGCGCACTCCGGTGTAGCTGTAGTTGCGATCGTAGGTCGCGAAGAACCCCCGCACGCTGCGCAGGATCTCGGAGAGGGTGCGATAGCCGTACTTCTGGATCTCCTCGCTCGTGATGATGCTGACCGACGCGGGGGCCTCGCTCGGCTTCTGCTCGTACTTCGAGGCGCCGAAGATCGAGGGCAGGTCCTCGAACAGGATCATCTCCTCCCCGCCGGCCGTCTTGCGGACCGAGGCCGCCTGCGTCTGGTCCGCCCCCAGCGAGGGCGGCGCTCCCAGGGCGAGGCCGAGGACCGCCGCGAGAACAGATTTGTAATGGCTCATCCAACGCCCTCCCCGGGAGGACCCGTCGATTCGTCGCGGGCACACCTCCCCCCAACTGCTGAAACCTAGGTTCCGGCGGGGGTTGAATCAAGCCGCGCAATGTGGTGCCGAGAGTGTGGTTCTTGATGTCTGGAAGTGTCCGCGACCCGATTGACAGGGCAATCTCTCCGGGGTCAGGTTCCAAGGCTCAGTGATTGGCAGGTCGATTAGAACGCCCGGGCGAGGTTGTGGCGGGTATTGGAAGGAAGGAGGGGTGTGGTCCAGAGGCGGCGGTAGAGGGAGGACCAGACGCCGGGGAGCTTCAGTCGGTGAAAGAACAGGCGGTGTGACAGCAGCCGCTTC